>NZ_JAULLI010000003.1:0-122288 GCF_030518115.1 Ligilactobacillus sp. 110_WCHN | reverse complement strand
TAAACAAATGAATTTTAAAATTTAGATTAATTTACAATATTTAACATAATTAACAGCTCGCTCTCAACTATATTCGACCTTCTGATTTAAATAAAAAAGGTCGTGACTTTCATCACAACCTCTCCATTAACTTAATATGTTATTTTTGCTTTCGTAACGTAATCATTCCTGCCATTCCTAAAAAAGCTACTCCGATAGCAACTAATGACGTTGCGAGCGTTTCACCCGTCTGTGGCATTCCGTGCTTTACACCCTTATTAGTGTTTTGCTTTTCTTTTTGAACCATGCTGCCTAATGAACCTGAACTACTCATTAAATTGCTTGAGCTATGTGATACAACCAAGCTGCTTGAACTACTTAATGAGCTTAAACTCTTACTTGATAATGAGCTGCTGTTCAAATTGCTTGATAAACTTGAACTGCTTGATGATGAATTGTTGCTTGAACTACTTGATGAACTTGAACTCTTGATTGACCAAGTAACTGGGAAAATAAAATTTTCAGTAGTCGTTTCTAAGTTAACCATATTTTGATATGGATTATTCTTGCCCGGCACATTATTTTGCATTACTGCTGAGAAATAAGTTGACTTCTTTATTGCTTCATAACTTGCCTTAACAGTAATTTTATTGACTGCGTCGGTGGCAATTGAACTTGAAGGATTACCATTTCCAACATATTTAATTCGGTATGTCTTATTTCCTTGAACTTGACTTACAGGGTTCCCATTTTTATCCACAATTACATAACCGCTTGGAAGATTATTAATGTCAATTTCCCCGTTATAATTGCTTATTTCGAATGATTGACTTAATTTGTCCATTACCAATGTTGGTGTTCCTCCATCTGTCTTGGTTGTAACTGTAACATTTTTAGGAAATGCCGTTTGTTGATCTAGTGGATGATTTTCGGTATATGACAGAGTTGCTTGTCCTAATTTAGTGTAAGATACCATAAGTCCTTGTTGTTCACCACTAGCTGATGATGCTCCGTCAATCTTCCAAATAACAGATTGAGTAACATCTTGTTCAAATTCTTCTTTAGTATAAGGTGTAGGAATTTTGATCCCATAAAATGGACTGCTAGGATCATTTCTCCCTTGTAAGAAATCTTGGTAACTATCATCGACAAGTGATTGGAATTGAGGTACTACATTGTATTTTCCCGTGTCAGCATCCTTGTGATATCCTGCTAACATGGCTGCTGCAACTTCATCAACTTTGACTTGATCTCCGGTAATTTCTTTCATTCCGTCATAGAACTTGTATTCATTATACTCAGTTCCAATTGCATCTGGAGCTGGCCAATCCCAGTTATAGCAATATACTACTTCTCCATCTGCAGTTTGAAAATGCGGATAAACTCCCTGACTATTCACATTTCCTTGTGAAATCTGGTTAATTTGAGTTTGACCGGTTGGGGTAGCACCCGAATTTGTAGATTGGGGTGTTGCAGCTAAATTTTGTGATTTTAAATTCGTCTGACTACTTGCTGAGTTAGTCTGCGAATTAGCAACGCTTGATGAATTCAGCGCTACCGAAGATTTAGAACTGCTTGATACTGAACTTTGCATACTTTTTAAAACATGTGACTCGCTTGAACTTTCAACGGTTGAAGCTGATGCCATTGAACTTACAGTACTCATAATCGTACCAACAAGCAGGAAAATGGTTCCTAAAACATACATAAGCTTATGTGTAGTCTTTTTCATGTTATCTCCTCCTATTAATTAAGCCTACTCAGAGTCTTTAGATTTTCAGATTGATTTAAAACACAATTTTAATCCTTAATTAATAAAGTTAAGTTCTTCTTAAAAACTAAAAAAATACAGTTTTATCTGAACGATAAAACTGTACCCTACATATTCTTACCAGCACTAATTTAGTGAGCTAAGGACTAATCTTTATTCTTTTTTATAATCATAACTCCAGAAATTGCAATTAAAACAACTCCTAACACCACGATTGTTGAAGCAGCTGCTTCACCTGTTTGCGGCAAACTGCCTTGTCTCTTACCAACTTTAGAACTGTTATTCTTCTTACCGTTAGCTACTACTTGAGAAGATGCCACTTTAACCGCTGAATTTTCAACTGCTGAAGGTTGTTGAAACATCGATGAACTAGCTGTTGCTACTGGAGACGGAATTAATGGCTGTTCATCAGTTGATGGCTTTACAGGTGCTGGTGTTGAAGATACTGAAGGTTTTGTTACAGGCACCGTCTTGGTTGTTGACGGTGTGTATGTTGATGCTACAGATGGAACCACAACACTTGGCTTAGAAGCTACTGGTACAGATTGCTGTGTTGACGTTGAGTTTACACTTGGGGCAATTCTACTTGGAACCATCTTGCTTGGGACTTCACTCTTAGCAATGCTTGGAATTAACTGACTGCTGTTTGTTGGCGTTACTAAACTTGATGACTTAACGCTTGGAATCACTAAGCTTGATGATGACATTGTGCTACTTGAACTGCCTAAGCCCTTTGAACTTGATGTACTCTTGCTACTTGAAATCATTGAGCTTGAGCTCGAACTTGATGACTTCTTACTGCTTGAAATCATTGAGCTTGAGCTCGAACTTGATGACTTCTTACTGCTTGAAATCGTTGAACTTGAGCTAGTCTGAACTGCCTTATCAACAATAACATTATTTTGAGTCTCTTTACCATTAATCATAATTACAGGTTTATCATTTACAATCTTAACTTCAATTAACTCATTGTTAATTTGATAACCATCCGGAGCTTTGATTTCCTTAATCTTATACGTATCACCATTAGTAAGTCCTGTAAATTTAATTGTACCAGCATCATTAGACGTTACTTTTTGGTCTTGTCCGTTACCACTTAATTCAAAAGTTGCTCCTGGCAATCCTTCTCCGTCTGATGTTTGTTTACTTAAAACAACTCCATCCTTAGGTTGAGTTCCCCAAATATCATTGTGCCATTGGTTAGCGACTACACCAGTAGCAGTATTAGTAGAGGTTCCATCCGGATTTTTTTGAACAGCCGTGTTTGTCCATTGAGTATGTTTTTCATTTTGACCTAATTTTGTTTGATAAGTAATTGTATATGCAATTGTTTCAAAATCACCATTATTTAATTCACTTGATTCATTATTCAATTTAGCAATCATTGAAAGTTCATTAATAACGCTTTGATCATTAATATTTAACGTGAACCCATTAGAAGTCTCACTCAATGAACCCACTGCGCTCACATTTGGAAGACTTGTATTACCCGTGTCACCATATTGTACATTCTGTGACATCCAGTTCAATCCTCCAGCTGCACCAAATTGACCAAAGAATACAATTTTAAAAGTTCCTGGGACCAACGTCTGACCGTCTTGTGCTTCGTCAGTAACCGTTGTTGTTCCAGGATTACCAATAACACCATGAACTTCCCAGTCAACGTTTCCGTTACTATCAATTGCACCTCTCTTCATGATCTGACCAGTTGGTTCAACAATATTAGGGGTACCTGTTCCTTCACCACTTGTTGCTGGTAATGAAGGAGCATTTTGACCTACAGAAATATATGGAACTGGTAAATTACCACCATCAGGCCATTGGTTTACGTGATCAGGCTGAGTCCCAGATTGAGCAACAACCTTTCCTTGGAATGAGAAATCTCCGCCAGAAATCGTCTTAAGACTTGCAGCCTGTTGATTAAACGTAATAGTTACTCCAGTTGAAGTTACTGTAACTGTCCCCATATCTACGCCATTGTCTGGGTCATTGGGGTCATTAGGGTTGTTATAAATAAGAGCTTGTGAAGTTGGGATACCCTTAATTCCAGCCCCTGTTGAACTTGACTGTGGAAAGCTTACATGAATCGTATCTCCTGCCTTAACTGGGTAGTTCTTTTTACCACTAAAATGCAAGTTAAACGTCACAGTCTGTCCGGGAGTAGCATATCCGATGTTTGTAGTAATTGAATCAACTAACTGTCCTGTCACATCTGCCGCCTCAATCGCTCCTGCATTATTAGAAGTGAATGCTGGCGCAATCATAAGAAAAATTGAAGCAATTACCATAAAAGCACGTAAAAATTTGGATTTAAATTTATTCAATTTTACACTTACCTCTTTCTTTTTATGAATTATAGAGGTTAATTACGGCCAGCATCTTCAAGCCTACTGGCAGCTGCAAGTAACACCCTACAGTGATAGCATTCTACCCCCCCCCGAATACTTTTGTCAAATTTACTTTCTATACAAAATAAATTTTTATACAAAAAAAGCCGCGGCAAACGCCGTGGCTTTCTCTTAGTCTTTCTTATACTGCAACATTTGAAAGACCATCTTTAAACTGGTTGGTTTCAAAATCAAAATCATTGCGACATAAATAATGATTCCAACAATGACTTCGAGTCCTAATGTAAGCACACTAGTATGCAATTTAATATTCATCAAGTAAACCGGAATAAACATTACCACACCAGCAATTAAATATTTAAACGTATTCCGGAACATTTCTGTAAAGTGGACTTGCTTGCGCACAGCCCATAATTGATAACTAGTAACAACTACCTCCGAAGCAACCGTTGCCCACATAGCACCTTTCAATCCCCATAAATCAATGAATATAAAATTGGTTATAAAATTAAAGCATGCACCTAAAATAACCGAAGTTGTATATTTCTTAATTTGATTCGTTGGAACAAGATACTGCTGGCCGATTGTATTACTCCATGCAATTAAAATAATAACAATTGATTCGATCATCATTGCAGGTCCTACCGGCCAGAAACTTTTACCGTAGAAAAACGGTGCTAAATTTGTTGAAACGGCCGCGACCCCGAACGTCATCGCAAATGCCAAAATTGAAAGCATGTCAAATGATTTATAAAGTAATTGATGCATTTTTTCTTTATTACCCTTGGCAAACGCCGCCGACATATGCGGCAGCATAACCGTCCCTAAGGCTGTTGCAAGTGAGAGAACCATCTTTACCAGGGTATCTGAATTTTGATAGAAGCCTGAGTACTTCGTGCCCATCATTACCCCCAGCATCGTTTTATTTAGTTGCAAATAAACCGAAGTTGCGATTTGGGGAACAAACAGTCCAAGTGTTGGTAATAAGTGACGCCATATGTGAAGAGAATTAACTTTTACTGGTACTAACATCTTTCGCAAATGCGGCCACAAGGTTAAATTTCCAAATAAATTTGAAAACGCAATGATAAAAATGTAGAATCCAACATCACTTGCCTTTTTAACTAAAACAAAAATTAAAACTAATGTTAGTAATCGTACAAGAGTATTTCTTAATACTGTTCGTTTAAAATCTTCAACTCCCTGATATAACCATGAGACATCAAGAGCAGCAGCAATTAAATTTATTGACTGAATCCACAGGAAGACCGTGTACCGATCATAAACGTGAAGAAAAATTACGAACAAGAAATATACAAAAGTTGTTGTGAAGAACTTCAAGCATTGAATTTCCCAGAACGTTTGCGACATTTTTTTCGGATCTTCACGCACATACGCAATTTCCCGCTGCCCATACATCGCAATCCCTAAATCGGCCATCAATACGAAGTACTGAATAATTGAGTTGGTATATGCATTGTACCCAACCCCGGCTGGATGAAGCACCCGGCTGATGTACGGCGCCGTGATCAACGGGACGATCAGGGCTAAGATCTGGTACCCCGCATTATATAAGTAATTCTTTAAAACTTTCATCTAATCACCTATAAAAGAAGAGAGAGCGGCAATCCCACCTACTCTCTTCCTTGATTTTATTTTCGAATCAATTATTTTCCGAATTCTTGTTCAACGGTTACTAAAGCAGCACCAATAACTTGGTCCATGTTGTAGTAACGATATTGACCTAGCCGGCCACCAAAGATAACGTTGTTGGCTTCTTTTTGAGCAAGTTCAACGTATTTCTTGTACAACGCATTATTCTTGGCATCATTGATCGGATAGTATGGTTCATCGCCACGGTGCCACGTTGCAGGGTATTCTTTTGTAATGACCGTCTTGCCCTTATCTCCCTTGCCAAATTCAAAATGTTTGTGTTCAATGATCCGGGTATAAGGGGTTTCTTTATCCGTATAGTTAACAACGGCATTTCCTTGGTAGTTGTCAACGTCGAGTTCTTCGGTTTCAAACCGTAAACTCCGGTATTCCAATTCACCCAACTTGTAGTCGAAGAATTGGTCGATCATTCCGGTAAAGACGATCTTGTCGTAATCCTTCAAGTATTCATCTTTCTTATCGAAGAAATCAGTGTTCGTTTCAACCGTGATGTTGTCATCATCTAACATCTTTTCAACGATTTGGGTGTAACCGCCGATCGGAATTCCTTGATATGTATCGTTAAAGTAGTTGTTATCGTATGTAAACCGAACTGGGAGCCGCTTAATGATGAATGGTGGTAATTCCTTTGCATCCCGCCCCCATTGCTTTTCAGTATATTCCTTAACAAGCTTCTTGTAGATGTCCGTTCCAACAAGTGAAATGGCTTGTTCTTCCAAGTTTTCTGGCCGCTTACCGTTCAAGACCGCCCGTTGTTCTTCAATCTTCTTTTCAGCTTCTTCAGGTGTAATTACGCCCCAAAGCTTGTTGAAAGTATTCATGTTGAATGGCATGTTGTAGATTTCGCCATGGAAGTTTGCAATTGGGCTGTTTGTGTAACGGTTGAATTCAGCAAATTGGTTTACATAGTCCCAGATTTCCTTCTTTGAAGTATGGAAAATGTGAGCCCCATATTGGTGAACTTGAATCCCGTCAACTTCCTTTGTGTAAATATTACCTGCGATGTGGTCCCGCTTTTCAATTACGTGAACCTTGTGACCGCGTTTAGCTGCTTCATGAGCAAATGTTGCGCCGAAAAGACCGGCACCAACGACTAAATAATTTGTCATTGAGTTAAATCTCCTTAATTTCGTTGTTTTTTCACTTATCAAAACTGATGTAATACTAAATAATTATTGATAATCTCGCTTGCTTTGTCAAGATTACTCAAAAAAATTTAAGATTTTTTGCAAGGAACTAGAAGTTGAGATGAACTTTTTTCGGTTGGGTCTCAACCAAAATCTTTCCGTTCCGAATCGAATATAAAACTTCGGCATGTTGATTTAACACGTCATAGAAGTTTGACCCATTAACGATCAAGAAGTTTGCCGGTTTACCAACTTCAATGCCGTAATGATCAGTAATATGCAACGTTTTGGCCGCATTCGTCGTAACAAACTGATAAGCATTTTTCAATTCAGTGTAGCCCATCATGTGACCAACGACCATTCCCATGTATACCGGATCAAGCATGTTGCCGTCTCCCATTGGATACCACGGATCTTTAATATCGTCTTCCCCGAACGAAACATTGATTCCGGCATCCCGCAATTCCTTAACGCGGGTCATTCCGCGCCGTTTCGGATATGTATCGAACCGGCCGCCTAAATGCGTATTGACCAATGGATTAGCGACAAAATTAATATGTGAAAGTTTAAGTAACTTAAATAATTTGAACGTATAGGCATCGTTATATGACCCCATCGCCGTTGTGTGACTGGCAGTTACCTTATCACCTAATCCAGTTTCATAGGCTAAAGTTGCTAAGGTTTCCAATCCCCGCGCTTGCGGATCATCAATTTCATCACAGTGAACATCGATCAGTAAATCGTTTTTCGCTGCCAAATCAGCAATGAAGTGCAGTGATTCCACGCCATATTCACGCGTAAATTCGTAATGCGGAATGCCGCCTAACGCATCTACGCCCATCTTAACGGCTTCTTCCATCAATTCCTTTCCATGCGGAAATGATAAAATTCCTTCTTGCGGAAAAGCGACTAGCTGCAATTCTACAACATCCTGCATTTCTTCCTTAACTTCAAGCAATGTCTTTAGGGCCGTCAGTTGTGGATCAGTCACGTCAACATGGCTTCGAACCACTTGAATTCCGTTTGCAACTTGCCGCCGAATCGCCTTTTGCGCCCGTTCCTTAACGTCTTCAATCGATAACGTTTCTTTGCGTTCAGCCCAAATGTTGATCCCTTCAAATAGCGTTCCGGTCTCGTTCCACCGCGGTTGACCAGCCGTCATAGTGGTATCCAGGTGAACGTGTGAATCAATGTACGGTGGTAAAGCTAAATTTCCGTTACCGTCAATCACCTGTTCATTCTCATTCGGTTTCAATCCCGCTTGAATCGCAACAAACTTGCCGTCTTTGATCCGTAAATCAACATTTTCATTCTTTTCCGCTAACTTGACGTTTTTAATTAACATAGTTATCCCCTTTTCTGTAAGATCCAATGTTGGCCAATTCCGTATAATATTCCGCTAATGATCATCGCAATGAAGGTTGCCCCAGTTACATCTACGATCACTGGGACGTGTTGGAGAAGGTTATAAATCACAATTCCGATGATCCAAATTGCAAAGGCAAAGTAATTAACCCCGCCATGATACCAATTCTTGCCGTTGACCTTTGTTAGTTCATCAATTTCGTATTGTTGATGGTGAACCACATAGAAGTCGGTGATCATAATTCCGATCATCGGTCCTAAGATCATGCCAATGTAATTCAAGAACGCCTCAAACGTGTCCAAGAAACTGCCGACAATTAACGGAATAAACGTTACAAAGGTGGCCAAAATCGTAACGATCCATAATGCCTTGCGTAATTTGATCTTATGGAAAAGATTATTTAACGCCGAGGCCGCTGCCATCAAGTTGGCCGCATTGGCCGTCATACTTGTTAAAACAATGACGATCATCGCTAAGACCCCTAAGCCAAGCTTATTCGCAATCGTACTTGGATCTGAGTTGTTCGGGTTGAATTGGCCCGATGTAATGGCAATGCTGATCGTGGAAACAACCCCAATCAACGCAAACCACAGAACACCGATCAGCGCACCCCAGAATGAAGCGTGCGTTGCTGCCCCTTTCTTGGCCGTAAACCGGGTAAAGTCAGCACCGGCTGTGACCCAGGCAAGGTTAAAAGCCGCTAAAATATCCATTGCATGACCGGCTTTTAGTTGCTCGGAATGCGGAACGACCCAAGTTACCAGCTGGTGAAATGAAACCGTCCGGAAAACAACGATCGATTCCCAGATCACAAAACCAATGACAAAGATGATTCCGATCCGTTCGATAATTTGAACTGACCGTTCTCCCATTGAAACACTGATCAGGTGCAGGACACTCATTACCAACACCCCAACGATCACGCCGAAAATTCCCGTATTTGAAGTTGCATTGTATGTCTTCCAGCCAAAGAAATCATGGAAGAGGATACTTAACGATGTTGCCGCAATAAAGGTATTTACTGCTGTCCAGCCGACGAACTGAACCACATTGATCACCGATGGCACATAACTGCCGCGAATCCCAAATGAACTCCGGGTCAACGCCATTGTGCTAACGCCGGTAATGTATCCCATTAAACCAACAAGCGAAAGCAGGACATATGACAATGCCGATGACGCGATTAAAACCTTAGTTGCAAGTACCAAGCCGCATGCCGCAACGACCCCGCCAATGTACCACGTTCCGTTATTCGCATTTGCACCGATCCACGTTGCGAACATATCCCAGTGCGACATATGCCGGTTCGCAACCGGAATCTGTTCAATCGGATAAGTTTTCTGTTTTTCCATTAATCAGCCACCCTTTCTCATCAAAAAAATCGGACTACTGGCATTCAAAATCCAATAGTCCGATTAATTCAATAGCTATTATTCGTCCACGTTGTAAAATGAATGCTCACTGACATCCTTTATTTTGCTCTGTGAGATACTATTCCATTTTTAATTTTAAAATTCAATTATTATTTCCGTTTCTTTGAGAAGAATGCTCTTCCAGAAACGATCATAATTGCCAATCCTACTAAACTGTATACCCAAGTATACGGATCCATTCGGGTTGCCGGCAAAATTCCTTGAATCGGCAATGTGACCCGGTGGACATTTGAAACCGGATGAGCAGCATTCCGATGTTTAAGCGTCAATCCCTGCTTAGAAACATTTGCCGTTAATGAACGCCATGCTGGCTGAGCATCCGCCTTTTTCACTGCTTTTGCAACCTTGGCTGCTTTTGGCATCTTATGTTCAAGTGTCCGTATTTGTTGCGGATTCAAATGAAGATTGCCGTTTTGATCAACCATTGGCTGTGAAGCCTGCCGAATAGGATTTTTCCTTATCAATGATTCCGAAGATAATTGTTTCTTTGAGGAATGACTCACCTTTGTTGAAACCTTTGACGTTGAAGAAAAATGTTTCAAACTAATTGAATTCGAACTTTCTTTTACTGGAACATTGATAATATTACTTTTTCGTGAAGAAGATTCATTTTCGTTTTTCACAGTTGAACTATTCTGTTTGCTTGACTTTGAAATTTCTAATGAAGTCTTTTGACTATTTGACTGGGCGTTCACCGATGAATTTCTTATTGAAGTCTGCTTACTCAATGAACTTTTGGCACTGTTTCTTGAACTTTGAACCAGCGACATCCCTGAAATCTTTGATAGACTCTTCAAAGACGTTGCCCTTTTTACACTTGAAGAACTCGAATGCCGGCGATTGATTTTATCAGCATTGATTGATGAAGAATATACCAAACTTGGTTTCGAACTTCTTAAAGGTGGGGTAATGATCGATACCGGTCCCGGACCATAAGGAATACTTTTCCCACTGCTGGTTAATGAACTTGAACAGTCCACCATTGAATGCTTTGACGAAGAATCATCTGCACAACTGCCAGTAATATCTCCAATATCAATTACACCGCCAGTTCCAATTGATCCAAAATCCATGCTGCCGAAATCCGCAACAATCTGAGCAATTTCACCACCGTTCGCATCAGTTGTAAATACTATCACACCGTAACCATTGCCATGCTCAATGGTTAATGTTGCAATTTCCTTTCCATGATCAACAATTTTAAAAGTTAGTGTTTCTCCAGTATATTCTCCGTGCGGAAGAAGGATTTTAACTTGATCGCCCTTCTTGAAGTTTTGAATTCTTGGCGACCACAAAATCCATTTCCCACTTTCTGAATTTTGACAATTATCTTTGCTTAACGATAAATTTTGACTTGATTGGCGAGTCGCAGAAGACATTAAATCAGCACTTCTGCTTGAATTATTTACACCTGCAGCTTTTATGCTACCAACGACTCCTAAAATTGATAGTAACAGGGTAAAAAGAATAATTTCACTTTTTTTCATTCTAACCATCCTTTTTTACCGTCCAACTCTCCTACTATCATTTTAACGATATTCATCGGCTTTGAAAACTGAAAATCATACTTTATCGCTTTCTTAATAAATTTTACCGATTAGAAACAATTTCTTCATTTTGCTTGTGAGTTGCATGTACATATAATGTCCACCCAACTAAGCCAAAGAAAATTGGTCCAAATGCTGTCCAAAAGGCAGTTGAATAATCATGTTGCAAAAGCGGTTCAATACACGTGAAGATAATGCTTACTGCAATTACGATCCACACGATAATCGAAACGATCCATGTTGTTGACTGTTTTTTATAGAAAACAAACGGCCGTTCGATGTTCTTCTTCATCTTAAAGAATGGGAAAGCCCCAATCAAGAAGAGGTATGGTGCAGCTGACGAAACATTCATCATATCTGTCAAAACGGTAAAGAATGTGCTGGCTGCATCCCCACCAAAGGCAACAAATAAAATGATGGCAATTACCACAACGGCTTGCAGCCACATTGCATTCGCCGGCATTCCCTTATCGTTTAATTTTGTCAATTTCTTTGGTAATAAGTGCGTATCGCACCCCAGAACAAATGACTTAATCGGTGAATAAATCATCATAAATGCGCCGCCGATTCCGGCTAAAACATCCGTTAACCCGGCAAAGTGGGCAAACGCTAAGCCGATTCCTTGAGCTCCGCTGGCTGACATGCCAAATGCCTTACCGATTTCAACCCCTAAGTTGTTAATAATGACATATTCACAGTTTGCAAGGTTAACGTTACTTTTTCCTAAAACGTGACTCCAATTAGTTGAAAAACCGCACATCACGATCATTACAATATAAAGACTCGTCATCAACAGCATCGCCGTAACTAAAGCCTTCGGATAAGTCTTTTCAGGCCGGTCAACCGAATCGATCACGCCTGAAGTTGTTTCCAACCCCGCAAACGCAAAGATTGCATATACAAGGAACGAAATGATTGCAATCGGGCTTTGGAAACTTTCATTTGGCGACCGCAAAAGATTATTGGTTCCGGAAATGCTTTCAGCTAATACCCCGTGGTGCATGATCAACACAACAATACTTAATAAGCTGAACAAGATTGAAATTGCAAACGCAAAAACTCCGCCAATACTTGCCACCTTGGCAATTTTATCAACCCCACGGCTGGCCGCAAATGTAACGATTAAAATGAACAGTGCCCCGAGCATCCCCACAACTTCGGTTGATGAGAAGTGCCAAAAGTGCCAGCTTTGCGTTTTATCTGATCCGAACAGCATCGTTGATACCGAAACGATAAAGAAGTTCGTTGATGAAACCAGCCAAATGACCCATGATGCAAGCCAAATAAACGTCCCAATAAATGCAAATTTTTCATTTGTTGAGCCGCGCAACCATGAGTAGATTCCACCTTTTGCTTCCCGAAATGAAGCGCCATATTCGGCAAACATCAGCGCTGACGGCAAGAAAAATAAAAGCGCTGCTAAGATATACCAAATCACACTAGAATATCCCATCTGATAAAACGCCGTGAGCGAATTACTGAATCCAAAAATTGCTGAGAAAATCATTAAAACTAAACTGCCATACTTAATTTTATTCTGTCCGGGGTTGTCATCCATTAAAATCATTCCTTATCTGATTAAATTTTCTATATTATAGCACGATTTTAATTTGTTTTTAATCTTTTAATGATATTTTCCTTTCCAATTTGCTATTAATTTTATAATATAATAGAATACCTCTAGTTATCGCTAAAACGATGGAGGCTTATACTATTGAAAATTGAAGTTTATGTGGTAAGTCATAAAGCCGCTAAAATGCCATCTGATGAAATGTACGTTCCCGTTCAAGTTGGGAATAATCCTCAAAACTTTAAAGGCTACTTAAGAGATAACACTGGAATTAATATTTCAAACAAAAATGCTTCTTACTGTGAGCTTACTGCTCAATACTGGGGGGCAGAAAATCGAACAGCCGATGTTAAAGGGCTTGTTCATTATCGTCGTCTCTTTTCAAACGGGAACTCGGACTTTTTCAAGTCTGTTCGTGCAAAATGGAAAGACGTCTTGACTCACCAAAAATTGGAACAGCTAATGCAAGACTATGATATGGTCTTGCCATGCAAGCGCAATTATCATATTGAAACATTATGGTCTCACTATGAGCATTCACACCATATTGAAGGGCTTCAAAAAACACGTGAAGTTATTCACGACCTTTGTCCAGAATATTTACCATATTTTGACAGACATATGAATGAAAAAAAAGGCCATATGTTCAATATACTAATCACCAAAAGTGAATTATTTGACGCATATACTGACTGGCTAATGAAAATTCTTAATGAAGTTGAAAATCGAGTTGATATTTCAAATTATAGTGTTAGTGAACAGCGGATTTTTGGATACATTAGCGAGTTGCTTTTAGATGTGTGGGTTGAGTATAATAATATTAATTATACTGAATTGCCTGTAATGTTTATGGGAAACCAACATTGGGGCAAAAAGATATTTAATTTTATCAAGAGAAAGTTTAAAGGAAGAGAATAACCTCATTCGTTTTCCAGGTGTTTTTAATGAGTAAAAATAATAAAATAATCCTTAATAAAGATAAGATTGAAAAGCATCACTTTTACCGTTTTACGAAGCGCCTTTTCGACATCTTAGCGAGCCTAATCGGCTTGGTTATTCTTAGCCCTGTTTTTCTAATCGTTGCAATCGCTATTAAGATTGATGATGGTGGTCCAATTTTCTACAACCAAGAGCGAATTGGAAAAAACGGCAAAGAATTTAAGATGTATAAGTTTCGTTCAATGAAAGTTAATGCAGATCAAGAGCTCGAAAAACTTATTCATAAAAATGAAGTTGACGGTGCAATGTTTAAAATGAAGGACGATCCGCGAATTACTCGGGTAGGAAAGTTCATTCGTAAAACAAGTATTGATGAATTTCCTCAACTTCTAAATGTTTTATTTGGACAAATGAGTATTGTTGGACCCCGGCCACCTTTGCCACGGGAAGTCAAGATGTATACTGATTACGATTGGCAACGTTTATACGTTCGCCCTGGATGTACCGGTCTTTGGCAAGTAACCGTTCGGAATAGTGTTGGATTTCATGAAATGGTAAACATTGACCTTGAATACATTCAGAAACGTGGATTTTGGTTAGATATTAAAATTATGTTCAAAACAATCAAAGTTATTTTTGTTCCAAATTCTGCATACTAGTCGTCGAAGGAGAAATTATGAATTACGTAAGTGTAATTGTTACATTCAATCGCAAAGAACTTCTTAACCAGGCAATTGAAAGTCTATTAAATCAAACCCTTCTTCCTCAAAAAGTTATTGTTATTGATAATAACTCAACTGATGGAACGCAGGAAATGATTACTAAACTATATTCTAATAACAGCTTAGTAAAGTACTGCCACCTTTCGCAAAATAATGGTGGTTCAGCAGGATTTTACGCAGGTCTTCAAGAAGCTCTAAAAGAAGAGAAAGCAGACTGGATTTCACTGTCTGACGATGATGCAATTTATGCTGAAGATTATTTTGAGAAATTAGCCCAGGCACATCTCAATCAGCCTGATATTAAAGTCCTTTCTGGAACGGTTCTAAATGGAAATCACCAAATTGAAACTCTTCATCGTCGAAGAATCAAAAATTGGAATATTCTTTCTGATTATGAAGTCCCAGTTGAAGAATACCAAACGAACTTCTTTTATGATCTCTTTACCTTTGTTGGAGTAGTTATCAGTAAGGAGATTATAAAGCAGGTTGGGCTTCCTCAAAAAGACTTCTTTATTTGGTTTGACGATTCAGAGTATTCATTACGGGTTCATAAACTTACGAAGGTTCTTAACGTATCAGATGCCAAAGTTTATCACAAAGTAAAAGCCAAGTCGGAAAATAATCAATGGTATCCTAATTGGCGGGAATATTACGGTATGCGCAATCGAATTCAAGTAATTAAAAAGTATGGCCATCCGTACCTCTTAACACGCGCTTACTTTATCACTCTTTTGGCAAGGAAACTTATTGGAAATACTGTTAAATCTGAACGTAAAGGTTACCGTCAATTTATGTATCGCCTTTTCTGGGACGGATTTAGAGATGGAATCAAAGATAATCTTGGAAAAAACAATAATTATTTACCCTCAACTAAAATTATCAAAAAGAGGTAATTGAAGGAGGATCACTTATTACTATGAGTTTAAAGTCTACTCTGCAAAAAAAAGTTGATAAATTTTTCCACTTTGCTTTTTGCAGCAAACCAACAACTAAAAAATATCTTTTTGATGACCGGTCGAAAGGTCTCTCGAAATTACTTTTGGTTTTAGCAGGATATAAAAATGCTTTTTGGAATGATGTTTTTGCTCGGGTCCAGAAATTTGTTCCGGACGATTTTGATATTTGTATCATTTCAAGCGGAGTAAATGATCCTGCCCTTCGTAAAATCGCTGAGAAAAATAATTGGTCTTATTTAAGCTGTAAACGGAATAATATCAATTTAACTCAGAATACTGCTATTAGCCTGTTTCCTAAGGCTGAGACGATTGTTAAAATGGACGAAGACATCTTTTTAACTAAAGATTCAATTGCCAATATTACCCGGCACTTTATCCAGTGGAAAAAAGATGCTGAATATGAAGTTGGAGTTGTTTCTCCATTAATTAACGTCAATGGGTATGCTTATTTACGGTTGTTAAAAAAATTCAATGCAGTTACCGCATACGAAAAACAGTTCGGTCGTCCACGATACTATGGTCGTTTTCAACCAATTGAAGAAGATTATCGAGCAGCAGAATTTATGTGGGGCGCAGAACATCATCTTCCAACAATTGACGAAATGAATAAGGCTTGTCTTGAAGATGAAGGAGAATATACGGTGATTCCTGTTCGGTTATCAATTGGATGTTTTGTTATGGATCGAAACTACTGGAAAAAAATGAACGGCTTCCCGGTTCACCGCTTAGCAAGTGATTTTGCCCGTGATGAAGAAACCGTTAATCAAAATGCGACAATTCTTTCTCAAGCAATGTTAATGGACGAAAGCACTGTTGTTGGTCACTTAGGTTTTGGTAATCAAACCCCTAAGATGACTGAATTTTATCACAGTAACCCTGAACTATTTAAACTTAAATAACAAGCTAAAAGAAGTACCAGCGGTTGCAGAGTACTTCTTTTTTATTAAAAAGAAATTCAGTTGTTACATATAGTATAATGGCAATTAGATTTTAATTACTGAGGAGATCAAAATGGATAATTTACTTAGCAAAATAACGGTCGCCAATCTTTTAAAAGGACGCGATCGTTTTGTACAAAAAATTAACGATCGTTTTCCGTCGTTAGCTCAAAATATATACCTAATATGCTTTGGGGTATATCTATTCTCGACATTCATTAAAAGTACCGATATGATCACGTATGTATTTTCACAACGTCAGATTTATCTTTTAGCATTATTCCCGACAATCATTGTTATTTTTAAAATTTTTCTCTTTGATAAAAACTCACCCAATGATCTTTTAATGTTCTCATTACTTGAATGTTTACTGTTTAATCTGGCACACAATGCTGCCAACGTTAACATCTTTTACTTTGGATTCTTTATTTATGGGGCTAAAAACGTTGATTTTAAAAAGATTATTAAAATGTTCCTCTTTATTAATCTTTTTGGAACGGCTTTATCAATGCTCCTTGCATTTACGGGAATCATTCCAAACTACGCTGCCTTACGTTCAACGTATTCACCAGTTCGCCGTTACTCGCTCGGTGCAATTTATCCAACAAACTTGGCAGCCCGGTTCTTTAGTATTTTAATGGCATATGCTGCCCTCAAGAAATTTAAGTTAAGTATTCCAGAGTATATTTCATTCTTTGCAGTGGCCATTTGGACCTATGTTGTCACTGATACCCGGTTAGACCTAATTCTTATCTTATTGCTTATTTTAGCAATTATGTTCTATAAGCCAATTAGTAAACTCTTAAGCAAAATTTCATACAAGGGTGTCGTTTTACTCTGCTTTGCGTACATTGCAATCATCCTTCTACTTGGATTCTTGTATTTAATCATGCCCCATAACCCAATTATTAACTTAGCTAATAATTTATTATCTGGGCGTCTAAATTATGAAGCACATGCGATCAGCCATTATTCAATTAAACCGTTTGGCCAATTTATTTATCAACCAGGAAACGGTGCATTTTACATTGATTCAATTTACTTCCGAATTCCACTGATGTACGGAATTCCAATGATTTTGATCTTCATTGCATTATTAATTGCACTGGTTAAAACCTTACATGTTAAACCTGTTTTCTATCTCGAATTGTGCTTATTAATGTTTATTATTAGCGGTGGAATTGACCAGCATTTCTTTGAAAGTTGTTACAACTTTATTCTACCGGCCTTATTCGCAACTATTCCAAACAAACGTCGCCTTCAATTAGGAAGTGAATTCTATGAAAATTAATTTTATTTGTCCTCCAGCAAGCGGAAATGGCGGAACAGAAACGGTTTTAACAAAAGTATTGAACCACTACGCAGGGAGGTATGATTTAACTCTCACACTGACAAATAAGCCTGAAAATCCGCTTTGGCTTAAACAAATTGATCATCGAGTTAAGGTCGTAATTGCATCCTGTGATCATGGAATTAAGAAGCAACTTTTTTTTGTTAAAACGTTTCTTCAAACATCTAATGACACTAATTTAATTATGATTGGAGCTAATATGATTAAGTTGGCGGCGTTGGTTCGAAAAGTTTTTCGAAAAAAATACCGCATTATTTCATGGATCCACTATTCACTTTTTGAGCAAAATCTTTTTGACCCACATAATATTTTATATGCAGACTACCACCTTGCAATTGCTTCAACCATTAAAAAGCAATTAATCCAAATGGGAGCTGATGAAAACCAAATCAAGTTAATTTTTAATCCGATTGAGCATAATTCCATTCGCAAGGTTGATAATCTCACTGATGAAATTAGTTTTATCGGCCGCATTCAATTACAGAAACAAAAAAATCTTTCGGAACTCTTTAATGGACTAAGCCATGTTCCCGAAACAAAACTCGATATTCTTGGGACAGGAGAAGACGTAGAAGCTGCTAAACAACTTGCTCAGCATTTAAAAATCAATCAGCGAATTAAATGGTACGGGTGGCAAAAAGACCCGTGGGAGCAAATTAGCCAGCATACCCAAGCAATCGTTTTAACCTCTAATTTCGAAGGCTTACCAATGGTCTTCCTTGAAGCAATTTCCAGAGGAATTCCCGTAATTTCTTCAAAATTTGCAGGTTATGATGACGTTGTAATTGAGGGGATAAATGGCTTAAGTTATGAAAAAGGAAACATTGACCAATTAGCTCATAAGATTACTCAAATCAATCAAATTGTTGGTAATCCACAAAAGATTGCTTCATCAATTGAGCAATTCTATACTGAAAATTACTTTAAACGCCTCGACAGTGTATTCAAAGAAATTCTTCAATAGACATAAAAACGGCGGTAAGAGCCAATTGATTGGCTTCTTACCGCCCTCTTTATTACTTTCGTTTTAATTTTCGCTTTGTAATTTCATATCCGCCTAAAATAATCAATGAAATTATACTAATTATCATTCCAATCTTTAATCCATTTACATTGTATTTCAATCTAACTTGGTGTGCTCCTTGCGGAACCTTAATTCCGCTTAGATCACCCAAAATTTTAACCACATGGCCCTTTTGATGATCAATTCGAACGCTCCAATTAGGATCGAATGGAATCGAAAGCCCTAGGTAACCGCCTTTAAACCTTGAATTGGTTTTAAAGGTAATCCAATCACCATCTACTTTAATATCACTAATATTTGAATTAACCGCATATTGATGAAGCTGCTGTAACCGCTGCGGACTTTCAATCGCAACAAATAACTGGAGTGGTTGGTTTAAAAGTTTCCCATTTTGAAGTGTAATGTTGATTTCTTCGCCCTTGTGGAACTTTCCAATATAAAGGACACCGTTTTCGCCATAGCCATTCTTTCCACCATACTCTCCCATATTAACTTTATTAATTAAAAAATTCGTTGGTTTGGGGGCGTTTAAAAACAATGCTCGAGGATGTGCTAAATATAAGTATGCATTCCCGCTAGCCGATGCTCGAACATGATATGAAATATCGTTTGAAACTTCCGATTTCATTGGATAAACATTTTGATTAGAATAAATCCAATTCTGTTTTCCCTCAATACTTGCTAATATCCAATTAAAGTAGTCAAATGGATTACTTTGAGGATTATATTGATAAATATCCGATAAAGTTTTCTTCGATACATTAAAGACTAACGGAAACGCCATTTTATTTTGATAAATTTCAATTCCTGGAAACGCATCTTTTAACTTAATTCCTGGAGTATTTAATCCACGGTTCCAAGTTTGAGTTGAATTTACCTTTTGCGTATCTTTTAATACTTGAGGCGATGCCAACAGATAATACTTAAATCCTAATAAATCATTAATTGCTGCCGTTGAGCCATTATTAAACGTGTTAAATCGATACCAACTATGCTTCTGATAATAACCTAACGCAGAGATATAATCCGTCATTGAAGTTGATTGTTGCGAAATATAAGCCTGTACCCCATTATAGTTATAAGTAAACGGATCGTTAGCTGTTAACTCGGCATTCGAACCGATCCGATAAAAACTAGAATCTTGCTTTTTTAATTGATGAATTGTCCTTGTATAACGACTAACAACATGGGAATAAGCTTGACTTGGCATTCGGCTAAAATGAACTTTATCAATTTGATAATTGTAGCTTCCCATATTAACCAATACAATCAACGCTAAAATTCCATATCCCATCCATTGATTTGAGTGATGACTGACTAAGGGAGCCGAAATAACTACCAATAGTAAACTGCCAATGATTTCGATCATCTCACTTAAGCTAAATTTAGCTCCTGCTTTAGTAGTCATTAATGTTATTAAAAAAACAATTCCGCAAGCAATTCCAACCTTAATCCCTGCTTTAGGTTGATCAAAAATTCCAATTGCTTTATATGCAATGCATATTAACAACAAGGATATTACAAAAGATTCGCGCTGAGGAAAACCATTTGGCATGGTAAATGCATGCCAAATCATATAAAATCCCATAAAGTACGTTGAACAGCCTAAAGAAATTAACAGAACTAAGCTTAAGAGCTTTTCACTTAAATGAATTTGTTTATTCATAAAGAAAAGAACAACTAAAATAATCGTAAACAAGCCGCAAAAAATTAACGGTTCTTGTGGAACGATTGCTGGATTAGTAAAATCGGCAATATTTCCTGTTAATAAAGTATGAAATAACGTATGCGGTTGATATACAGGGTTAAAGGTAAACTTAAATCCTTGCTGATTCACTCCTCGTTGAGCAAGGTAACTTGGAAGAAGCATCACTGCTCCTATTCCAATTGACAGTGCTGTTAGCAGGCCAACCTTAATTCCCTTTTTTAGTAAGTCAATAAAGTCCCTTTGAATAATCATTGAGATTGTCCAAAAAACCATTAAAATAAAAAGGAAAAAGGCTACAATTATTCCAATATACCAGTTAACTAAAATTAATCCCGCCAACGAAATCCAATAAAGCCATGTACTTTTATGCGGACTGTATAAGATTCGATCTAAGCCGAGTAATACTAATGGAAGTAAAACTACTGCATCAATCCACATTACACATAACTGATAATTGGTAATAAACGCACTGAAAGTAAAACTCAAACTCAGTAGTAAGCACCAAAAGATTTTATATTGTCCATTACTTCCATTTTTGTTAAGATAAATCGACTTGTTTAACAGTGTATATGTTGTTAAACCCAACCACCCAACATTAATCAACGTATTTAGCATAAAAAATAATGGGATCGCTGAAGGAGGAAATAGACATGCTAAAAGATTAAACGGATTGCTTAAATAATATGCAAATGCCGCAAAAAAATTGCCTCCTAACCCCAATTGGTATGAATAAAGAAAATTCCGCGGATGCGTAATATTATTTCTAAAATACGTCATTAATGACAAATATTGATTCTTCATGTCATTAACAACCACCGTATTATTTCCAAACGGATATACATGAGTTAAAATCATAATAATTCCTAAAAATAAAATTGGCAGGAAAAAGCTCAGAAGATATCCATTCCAATGTTCCTTCTTTTCTACACGTTTCATGTTTACCACCTAACTATAGAAATCTCTAACCTTTACTAGTATATTAAAAAAAACTTGCCAGATAAAGTTGCTATCTGGCACTAAATATAATAGAATTTCATCTGTGTATAATTTTTAGAAAGGTGTTTAACTTTGAAACATGCATTTTTAATTCTTACATATAAACATTATGATCAATTGAAAGTTCTTTTAAAACTTCTGGATCATAAAGACGCTGATATTTTTATTCATGCGGATAAAACTGACACCGGCTTCAACGAACAAGATTTTAAAAATATTTGCCAATACTCAAAGGTAACAATGATTCCGCGAATCGATGTTGCGTGGGGTGATTATACCCAAGAATTAGCGGAAATGAATCTTATCCAAGCAGCTCTAAATGCTGATGAGCATTATGATTATTTCCATTTCATTTCAGGAATGGATCTTCCAATCAAGTCGATGGATCATATTATGAAGTTCTTCGAAGAACACAATGGCGAAATTTTTGTGGAATGTAATGACGTTCTTAAACTTCGAAGCGAATTTCGGTTTATGTTACGTTATGATGTTTACCACCTCTTCCAAAAACATATCGGAAAAGGAAGAACATTTATTAAAGGCAAACGTTGGTTAAAATACATTGACTTTGGTCAATGTATCCTTCAACATATTTTTGGCGTTTCACGAACCCGAAAAATGGTAAAAAACGGGATTACTATCAAAGGCGGATCCCAATGGTTTAGTATTCCACGTGATTTTGCCGAATACATTAATAACGACCGGGAAAACATTTTAAAATTCTGTCATAACGGATACTGCCTTGATGAAGTTTTCATGGCAACGTGGTTATATAACTCACCATACTATGATCGCATCTACCGTGGTGGCCGCAGTTATGATTCTTCATTACGTCGTTACAAGTGGATCAACTTTGATCCAACAATGGTTACTGTCGATGACATTAAAGAGTACGATAAAGAAGACGATGCCATTTTTGCACGGAAATTTGCAATCGAGGATAATCCGGAAGTTGTCAGATTTCTTCTAAAACGGAATAATAAAGAATTTTAGAAAATAAGGTCTACTTAGGGATGAGCAATTACCCTCCCTTTCTTAATACCAAAAATAAGAGAGACGCTTTTGCGCCTCTCTTATTTTCTTGCATTATTTCCAATCCGAACTTAGTCAACTAATGCCCCAGTATCTTCGTTGAAATAGTATTGCTTACCGTTAATTGTTTGCTTGCCATATTGCATTTGACCTTGACTATTGTAATAACACGTCTTATAACCAATATTCGTTAACCCTTTGGCCATTGCACCAGTTTTCTTATTAAAGTAGTACCAATGACTATTGATATTTTGTTCACCGTATTGCATTTGACCTTGATTATTATAATAACATGTCTTGTAACCGATATTAGTAATGCCCGTTGCTGCTTGATAAGTATGCGGATTGAAGTAGTACCAGTGACCATTAATGTTTTGCTCACCAGACTGGAGAACACCCTTTGCATTAGCATCATAGTATTTACCTGCTTCATTCGTTAATCCAGTAAGCATCGCACCAGTTACATTATCAAAGTAATATGGTTTGCCATCAATTATTTGAAGGCCATACTGCATTTGGCCTTGATTATTATAATAACATGTTTTATAGCCAACATTCGTTAGTCCCTTGGCCATTACACCGGTTTTCTTATCAAAGTAGTACCAATGACCATTAATATTCTGTTCACCATATTGCATTTGACCTTGATTATTATAATAGCATGTCTTATAACCAATATTCTTAATTCCAGTTGCCGCTTGATAAGTGTGCGGATCAAAATAATACCAATGACCGCTAATATTCTGTTCGCCTGTTTGGAGAATTCCTTTATCATTAGCAAAATAATACTTTCCTTTTTCCTCAGCCAAACCTGTAAGCATCGCACCAGTTGCGTCATCAAAATAGTACGGTTTGCCATTGATAATTTGCTTACCGTATTGCATTTGTCCTTGGTTATTGTAATAACACGTCTTATAGCCAATATTCGTTAATCCTTTAGCCATTGCACCTGTCGTCTTATTAAAGTAGTACCAATGACCGTTAATATTTTGCTCGCCATATTGCATTTGACCACTTCGAGGATCAAAATAGCAAATTTTAGACTGACCGTACGGGCTTAAGTTCTGGAAACCAGTTTTCATAACTCCAGTTTTCTTGTCAAACAAGTACCAATGACCACCAAGATTTTGAATTCCATAAACCTTTTGTCCTTGGTTATTAAAGCCATAAATATTATTGTCACCAAATTGGCTTAAGCTATGAACTCCTACAAACATGGCACCAGTTTTTTTATCAAAATAATACGTTTTACCATTAATAATCTGTTTACCATATTGCATCTGACCTTGGTTATTGTAATAACAAGTCTTATAGCCAATATTCGTTAATCCTTTAGCCATTGCACCGGTTACTTTGTCAAAGTAATACCAGTGACCATTAATGTTTTGTTCACCGTATTGCATTTGGCCTTGGCTATTGTAATCAACCGTCTTATAACCAAGGTTAGTAATTCCGGTAACCATCGCACCCGTTGTCTTATTGAAGTAGTACCAATGACCATTAACATTTTGTTCACCGTATTGCATTTGTCCTTGGTTATTATAATAGCATGTCTTATAGCCAATATTCGTAATTCCCTTAGCCATTGCACCGGTTACTTGATTAAAGTAGTACCAATGACCGCCAATGTTTTGTTCACCATAAACCATGTTTCCATTGCCATCGTAATAACATGTTTTGTTCTGTCCAGAAATGTTTACAAAGCCATTTCGAACCATGTTCCCATTTTGATAATAATGCCAGTGACCATTTTCATATTTTTGACCATCAGTTTGCGTATTAAGCGGCAAAACATTAACACTTGAATCGACATTCATTCCCTTCCAGTTATCAGTGTACTGCCACATGATAACTCCATCGGTACTTGGAAAATAATTAAAGTCAGGACCATCTACAGCCGAAGTCGTTGGATATGAAGCAATCCAAATACAATTTCCAAAGCGATTAATAATTGCGCCTAAATTTAAATGTGCTTTCATATAGTAAGCACCAGAATATAACAACGGAATGTATCCGGCATCCTTAATTCGTTGCATAAATTCAATTACTGCATTGGTATTTGCCCCAACATCTCCCCATGCACCTTCTTCATAGTCACATGCCAAGTATGTTCCTTCTGGGAGCCCTACTCGATGTGCAGCATCAATCGCATGACTTGCTTCTGCATCTGCTGCACCAGTATTTCCGCCAAAGGTAGCATAATGATAACCTTGGACCATCATTCCGTGAGATTCAGATGAACTGATTTGACCTGCAGCATTTGGGTTAATATAGCCTGTTCCTTGAGATACCTTAACAATTGAGAATGTTGCCCCAGCGTTTGCGTATTGGGACATATCTGTCCCTTGATAACTTGATACATCGACCCCTAAACTTCGATTTGGAACATAATTCTGTGCAAATGTATTCATATTGTAAATTGTTGCTGTTTCATCCCGCCGAGCTACATTTTGGCTGTCTGATAAAATCTTATCGTTTTCTTTTGCCACAGCAGGAGTGATATTTGTATCTGTTGAAGTTGAGCTTGCATCAGCCTTCTTTGAATTTGAAATTTGTGATGAGCTCAATGATGAAGCTGAACTTGAATTGTTTTCAGCAACACTTACTTTCGATGAAACTGAAGGTGAACTGCTGTTAGCTGGTGTACTTGAGGCTTTGCTGTTCACTAAACTAACATTTGCTTTACTTGAATTTACAGCTGATGTTGCTTCACTCTTTTGAGTTGCAGAACCTGAGCTAACTGCTTCACTATTATTTGAAGTGATCGCTTTGCTTGACTTGCTAGCAAGTTTTACTTGTGATTGTTGCAAGCTACTGCTTGATGTTTGTGATTGTTCCTTTTGTTGAACGCTGTTTTGGCTATTTGAAACTGAACTGACTGAATCAGCAGATACTGAATTTGTCATTCCTGCTTCAAATAGTGTAGCTCCTAAAAAGACGATTGGAGCTACAACCCAATTTTTTCCTGACTTATACATTTTGAATCTTTTTTTTCTTTCTGACATGTTACTCCTCCAAAATTATTAACTATTGCATAGTCTAGCACTGTTTTACTTCATTTAACTGAAAAATACCGATTTTTAAAAAAATAAAAATAATTTTAATCAGTTTCTGTCTTAAACGTTGATACAACAGACCATATCCGTATTGTTTTAATCAATTTTGCTATATAAAGTTTTCAATAAATCAGACTTCAAACTTTATGTTCGTTTATTCTTGAAGTTTGGTTATAAATTAGATATTGTAAAAGAGAATGGTTTGCAATTCATTAGTTTACATTTTACATAAGCCATTCTCTATTTAAATTTATTGTGTATATAAGTCACTATTTACGTGACTTACTAATCGGCTCATCTTTGCCATCGATGAGCCGATTTTGTTTTACAATTCAAGTAATTAAGTTACTCTTACTTAACCTTTGCCAAGAAATACTTCTTCTTTCCGCGCCGGATAACAACATATTTACCGTCAAAAGCAGCGGTTGGATCAAGTTCATATTCAAGGTCTTGAATCCGTTCACCGTTGACCCGGATCGCCCCGTTCTTAACATCTTCCCGGGCTTGCCGCCGTGATGGTTCAATGCCGTTATCAACTAACCAAATTACAAGGTTTTGTTTTTCACGTGAAACTTCAACCGATGGCATTTTGCCAAAGACCTGTTCAACTTGTTCAGCTGTTAATTCTTTGATGTCGCCGCTGAATAAAATTTCAGAGATTTTTTCGGCTTCGTGCATTGCATCTTCACCGTGAACAAAAGTTGTAACTTCACGGGCTAATGCGCGTTGGGCTTCCCGTTTTTCAGGTTGAGTCTTTACCTTTTCAGCCAAGGCATCGATTTCATCATGGCTTAAGAAAGTGAAGTACTTCAAGTATTTCACAACATCGCGGTCATCTTGGTTTAACCAGAATTGGTAGAATTCATATGGTGATGTCTTCTTTGGATCAAGCCATACAGCGCCGCCAGCAGTCTTGCCGAATTTAGTTCCATCAGCCTTCAACATCAATGGAATCGTCAACCCGAAGACTTTTGCATCCTGGCCTTCCTTTTTGTGGATCAAATCAATTCCGGCAGTAATGTTGCCCCATTGATCGGAACCGCCGATTTGTAATTGCACATCGTGATCACGATACAATGTCAAAAAGTCGATCGACTGTAAGATTTGATATGTAAATTCAGTAAATGAAATCCCGTTTTCCAACCGGCTGGCAACAACGTCCTTCCGAATCATGGTATTAACGTTGAATTCTTTCCCATAATCGCGTAAAAAATCCAACAAATTAAATTGTGAAAGCCAATCAAAGTTATTCACAAACGTTACGTGCCCGCTGCCGCCGAAAAGCCGGGTAACTTGTTCCGTCAATGCTTGCACGTTGTGTTCAACTTGTTCCTTGGTTTGTAATTGCCGTTCTGTCTTACGACCGCTTGGATCACCGATCGAACCTGTTCCACCGCCGACTAAAATATATGGGTGGTGGCCGGCCATTTCAAACCGTTTCAACATGATAAACGGAATCAAGTGACCAATGTGCAAACTATCACCGGTTGGATCTGTTCCGCAGTATAATGAAATTTTCTTTTCGTTTAATAATTCGCGTAAGCCTTCTTCATCAGTTTCCTGATTGATTGCGCCGCGCCATTTTAAATCTTCTAAAATGTCCATGTTTGACCTCCATTACCTCGCATCTAAATAAAAAAGTCCCTGGAATTTAATCCAGGGACGAACTCAGTCGTGGTACCACCCAACTTTACACAAATGTGCCTCTTACTGGAAAACGCCAGTCCGGTGCATCACTAAATGAAAGTGTAATTCGATCCTCACCATGGATTAGCTTCCAGCAACCGCTAACTTTCTGAACCAGTGGGTGATGCTCTACTGAATTTCCGATGCTGATATTCTGTTTTTATTAAAGCATGATTTCATTTAACGGTCAACATCGGCAATCGCGATTCTATCAACTATTTTCACATTATGATAGAATTAGATATAAGCTCAAAGGAGGAATTATCCATGACTGTAAATATTTATGATTCAGTAAACCAAGTTGCAAGTGACTTACCACAAACGCAACAATTTATGGCTGTTCAAAACGCATTTGCAGCTTTAAAACAAGACCAAGTTGCATTCAGCATGTACAAAGAATTCAGCGAATTACAAGAAGTTTTGCGCAACGCTCAATTAAACGGTCAACAGCCAAAAGAAGAAGACGTCAAAAAACTTCAAGAATTGGCTAAAAAGATGAACGACATGGACGCCGTTAAGAATTTGATGGCGGCTGAACAATCATTAAACCAATTGTTAAATGACATTAACTCAATCATCATTAAGCCAATCAATGACGTTTATGATTTAAACGACTAATCCATAGGGGCCATGTATTTGAGGTACTGGTAGAGAACATTTCTCTATCAGTATTTTTTTAATAACAAAGTTAAGGTAAAACAAAGGACTGAGCACTGTAATAACATGGCCCAGTCCCAAATTATCTAGTTAACAGGATGTCCAACTTTTAAAATCACTAATTAATTATGAATTACTATATCCTCCGAATGGACAGATGTTTTGACCCCTTCATCTCTTATAATATGGTCATACACACTTTCTGTAGTTTTAAAATCATTTGAATCTAGTTGTTCTTTTTCTTTAAAGAAATCATCAAACGATTCATAAATTGAATTAATTATTTCTATGAGATCATCTTCCTTATCATCTGCTATTTTCCAACCGTCATTCTTGTAATTATTCTTCTCTTTTACTTCTGTAAAGTTACCTAATAATGCGTTTGTTAAAATACTTAGTACCAAATATTTTCCATATTTTATAAACGATTCGGCATGCTTACTCTTTCCAATCTTTTCTCCCAACTTTTCTTTCCAAAAAGATTTATCATTTATAATCTTCCAAATCGAAAACGCCAAGTTTATAGGTTTAAATTTGTCGAATATAATACTTGGTTCGTCACTGTCTATCTTAAATATCTTTTCTTCTAAATCGTTATTTTCATCTAGCTTTAAAATACTTGCCGGCCTTGATCGTGCTTTCCCAGGATCCTTTTCTATCACAGCAACAGCCTTCTGCGCGAAACTTTTAAGAAAGTAGTGATGACTTATTGGAGATGCAGTAGTATCACCTCTTTTTACAATAGAAAAAGCATACTTATTATTTTCATCGCTTTCTCCATATTCATCATTAAGGGCGATTACAAAGTTTGAAAGCATTGCAATATCCTCATTATTGATTGGCTTTTGCTGATTTAAAGCAACTGTAACATCGTTAATTTCATTTTGGAGTGTATCAATTTTATCTCCCGTCAAAGTGTATACCCTCAATAACACGCATGCCTTGTTATATTTTTCATTCAACACCTTAGAAACCGCTGTTATTGTCTGTGCGCCGTTAATAACCGACACTGGTTCATTCGGATCTAAGGTTATTTCCATTGACTGAGTATTTACTTTTAACTTTTTTCTATCCTTTATGTATAAACTAATTCCATTGTTTTTAAAGAAAAACATCTGTGGTTCTTCCTTATATGTTTTTTGGATTGACTCTTCGACTCTTTTTCCAGGTGTACCTTCAACTTCATAACGTACATTTTTATCAAACAATCCATTTCCTAAGTTTCCATACAATTTTTTTACAATCTCATTTATACTTACAATAAAATTATAATTATACAGTCTTATATCTTCTCCATTGTCCCCTTTAACGTTAACTTTAACACTATTTTCTATCGAATTAAATATGTCCCTTACGGGGATAGATACAACTTTCTTATCTGTACTTGTTAAAGCATAATTTGTAAATTCTATATTTCTTTTATAAAATTTAGTTTTCTCTCTCAATTTTTCTAACAATTCATTTCTCAAGCCTTCAACTTCTTCATCTGGCATAAAATTTTCAAATGAATTTTCTATTTCAAAAAACAAAATCAAATCATCAGGTCGTTGAACAAAATTTCTACATTTCTCATAAATTTTCTCTTTAGTCTTTTTATTATCAAGAAAATTATTTCTGAAAAACACCACTAACGATTCATCTTGTTCCATGCAATAAGCTTCGCTTTCCTCAAAAGCTTTTTCTATTTCGTCTTTTAAATCATCAGAATCATTTTCGTACAAAACATCTAGATTATATAGCATACTAACTATCGAGTCTGTATCTCGATCACGCTTATCTTGTTTATTTTTTTTCACCATTCTCACCTAACATATAATTATTTCTTTTTGATAGTTCTTCTAATTCTTTTTCTTTTTCTCCAACAAATTCCTCTAATTCTTTCTTGCTTTTCACATTAGTTAATTTTAACAACTTCAAAAAGCCTTTATATTCGTTTAATTTTTTTAGAATTTTTTCTTCTAATGCTTCATCCCTTCCCTGCTCCTTTCTTTCCAAAAATAAATCTCTAAGCTCTATATACAGAGTACGAAAATACATTGAAAGATTATCCTTTGTGTTGTCTATGTTTGAAATACATAAATGGTTTTTGGATCTTTCTTTCATTATATCGACAAAATTTTCAGGTTCAGGATAAATTCTGGAATCGTTTATTCCAAAAATATTATTTAAATCGTTTAAAATGTCTTTTTTGTTTTTTTTCTTAATCGTATATACCTTAGTTATTCTCTTAGAAATTGGGACAAATTCGTTTCCAGGAAATAATATAAATCCCCCCTTTTGGGCTTGTATACGATTATTCAAACTTGAATAATCAATAAATCGCTGATTAAATGAATTATATGACTGCATACCACTACTGCTTATTGCATTTTTATATAAATTACTAATATCTTCATCTGTAATTAAATCTAAAGATTTAATTGCAAAAATAAAAAAACGAGCATCTTGCCTATTATTGTCATCCTTAACAGCAAAATATAAAGCAATTAATGGATCAAAAGTAATGTCCAATAATCGCGTTGGGTATCCGTAATGCTGGGCATCTACCGCTCTTAATATAAGATTCTCTTTATCAGATAAATTTCTTGCTTTAATTTCATTTAAAATATTTCGTTCAAAATTTGCATTTTTCTTTAAATAATCTTCCCTAAATATTCCAGGCATACAGGAAGTCCGATAAAAATTTTGACTTTCTCCTCTATATGCAAATACATAGCTTGGATCTTGATATCGAAATTCTTCTGTTGCTTTTTTTATTTTCTTTATAAAATTTGACACTGATACTATTTTTTCTTCCATAATCCTACCCCATTTTCATCATAAAAAGCCAAGACCTGAATGTAAATTACACATATTAGACTACACAAAAAGCCCTTATCAAAGAGCTTTTCATTCATATATCTCTATTTATATTAGTCTAACACCAATTTTTAGTCAAAAATTCTTAAAAGTAATTGATATAATCACTTTTTTAAGGCCTGCAACTATTCGTATTCAACCATATCAAAATAAATTGATGCTTATAGGGGCTATGTTTATTTTTTCCTTGGCATAAACTTGGCATAAAACGTAATTTAAACTTTTACGTATATTTTGTAAGGGCCTCTATAACTTTATTTTTTAATGCTTAATTTTTGGCATAAATTTGGCATAAAAAATCCTAACCGATCAGACAGATACAGTTAGGTTTTTAAAAATTAAATTTCTATTCTAATTAAGAGATATCATATTATGTTAATTATCATTTTTATTGGCAATTTCATAAAATTGATTTGGATCTGTTGCACTGGTTCTTCTTAATTTTAAAAATCCTTTTGCTACTAGTCCCTTTGATATGATTTGTGCATTACGTCTACTAATTTTTAACCGATCAACAATGTCTTTAATTTTTACTTTCTTATTATTCTTTACATATTCTAATAGTTTTATTTCATTATCTGTTAAACTTTCTTCAGCTGTTATAGGAATAGTAACAATGAACTCATCCATATTTTGTATTTTAACTTCACTATTGTACATCTTTTTTGTGTATTCAAATATTTTTCCAATACCTGATCCTAAATGTTCAACAAGTCCTAGAAGCATAAATACATGTGTGATATTAGGATTTTTAGGATACGGTGCAATATCCGGACTAGTAATCATTCCCGGATGAATAGGCTTATTAACATTTTTAACAACTATTTTATTCGGTTCAATAGATAAAGTAGCAATTCCAGGATTGCTATATTCCCTATGAACCAACATATTAACAACAATTTCTCTAAACAGCACATTCCTAATGTTTATTCTAACATCGTTTTCTAGATAAAATTTATCAGAAATATGATTTCGAACAAAATTCATTATCTTATCATATGCCTCTATCAAGTTACACCGAACTATCTCCCTATCAGTATATCTTTCATTACCCTTTCTTTCCCAAAGATCAATACAATAATATGGTATTATAGAGTTTATTGTACTGCTCTTTCCAAAAAGAAGAACACTCGCTAACGTGTATCCTTCCTCGTTTGTACTATAATCTTTCTTATGCAGTGACAAACTCTTCATAAATTCTTTAACACTTAAACCTTCAAATTTATTTTCACCTGACCTTTTCTTAAACTGATCTTTAAATTTTTCTATTGTATGGATATCAAAATCCTCTTCTGATATGTATGGATATATTCTATTCTCTGTATAATCTTGCTGTTTTCTTTGATACAGCTCAGCAACACTATTTGTGTTATCTGTTATATCAATATCAGCATCTTCGTTTCGATCATAAATTCTATTACCATTAAGCCTATGAACAGAACTATCATTAGAGACTTGAATATAGAGTACTTTTTCCCCTTGAATATCCATCTCTTCTATACTCAGATACATTGGAGGAGTAATTTTATTATTGTTATTCATAACTGTAACAAAATTTTTCTTCATCTGCTCAATTTTATCAGGATTAACCCCTTTGATATTTCCATCATCATCAACACCTAAAAAAATTATTCCCCCTTCTCTATTAGCAAAAGAACAAACCGTCGGATAAATCTCTTTAGGCACCTCCTCTTTAGCCTCTTTGTATTCTATTGTTTCATTCTCATGTTTTCCTTTTAAAGCATCAAGTATTCTATTATTACTTTTATTCATAAATTCTCACCTTAATAATTATCACTAATAATAACTTATACTAGTCTGTACTAGCTTGTACTAGTTTATACTAGTTTGTACTAGTTTGTACTAGCTTGTACTAGCTTGTACTAGCCTGTACTAGCTTGTACTAGCCTGTACTAGCTTGTACTAGCTTGTACTAGCCTGTACTAGCTTGTACTAGCTTATACTAGTTTGTACTAGTTTGTACTAGTTTGTACTAGTTAAATTTCATCATTCTAAAATTAATAATAAATTAAATTCCTTTGTTTGCATTATATCATTTTTTCCTTATTAATTTTTCTAACGCATAAAAAAGGCAGAGTATTAACTCTGCCTCTTATTTTATTTAACACCAACTGTGAATGGATAAGGAGGTTTTTCCTTTTCACATTGTTCCCAACCTGTTTTTATAGCACACAGTACTCGCCAAGCAAAATTATCATCAACTGTAGGATCAACATAATGATTGCCTGCAGCAAAAGAGGATAATCTAAATAACAAGCCATCCATTGAAGGCCTTGGGCCAGATAACAATTCAATATCGCCATTTTGAAATACACAAACCCAATTATTTTTTATTATCATCACCATTTTATAACATTGACTTTACTTGATCAACTATTAAGGTTTTTACATTATACATTATCAACTTACTCCTATTAGTTACGCCGCTTCTTGCCTGCTAAACCTAACGTAGCTAATACACCTGCCATTGCTAATGAGATTTCTCCCCAAACAGTTGCGTTTGAGTTTTCATCACCCATTTGTGGTAATGCATTCTTATTAGCTTCTTTCTTAACACTGCTTTGTGGTGCTTCACTTGTAAAGTGAATTGTGTCTGCATGAACAGTATTATTTTCTTCTACTGATGAGCTCTTAGCAGGTGTTACTGTTGTTGTAAGATATGCTGATTGCTTCTTACTGCTTGATACTGCTGATGTTGTAGCACTTGTAGAAGCCTTTTGGGGTGCTTCTGAGGTGTTCTTTGATGAACTTAATACTACTTTATTACCCATGCTTGCAGTTGTGGTTGGGTGTTCGTTCTTTACCCATTGAACTGATGTTGTTGTCGTTTCCTTTTCATCATTTTCAAGCACTTGCTTAAGTTCATTCAACTTATTCAAAGCATCAAGATAGTTTTGTTGTGCTTTAGCAACTTCATCATTTGAAGCATTAGCTTTACTTTGAGCTTCATTCAATTCCTTAACTGCATTATTGTAGTTAGCTTGAGCTTCTTCTAATTGTTGTTGAGCTTTAGCAACTTCTGCTGGTGAAATTGAGTTCAACTTATCTTGGTCAGCTTTTAATTGAGCTTCATCTTTTGCTAACTTAGCTTGTTGTTGCTTAAGTGTTGCTTGGTCGTTAGCTAATTTAGCTTGATCATCTTCAAGTTGTTTTTGTAAGCCTGCAGGTGTATCTGCTTCTAATTGAGCTTTATCTGCATTAACTTGGTTAGTTAAGTCAGAAACAGTTTGCTTATCTGCATTAACTGTATTTTGTAATTGGCTTGCTTGATTACGTAAAGCTGCAACATCTGGAGCTGCTTGAGTTTGCATATATGGATCACTGTTATTAGAATTATCACTACGATCGCGAGCAGTAATAATTGTCATAAATGGATCATTCATATTTGTCGAAGCAATTCCAATATATGCGTTGTATAGTAATTCTTGTGCGTGGCCATAATCATTTGAACTATCGTTAAATAAATCAATTAAAATTGAATTATAAAGTTGTTTCTTTAAGTCATTCATTGTGCAATTATCTACAGTAACTGAACCATTATCATCTAAGCTTAAAGGAGTTGTTGTTGTATGAGCATACATAAATTCATCATTATCATCATATTTCGGAGCAATATTCTGATAAAAGTCATTATTAACATTACTATCATCATTTTGCATATAATCAGTATAACCATTTTGACTCATATAATCTGCTTGATCTTGAGCTGCATTAATTGCAATTTGAGATGCATTCATATGAGTAGCTAATACTTTACTTGATGGATCATATTGTGATAATTCATCTTTGTATTCATTAATAACTTGAGCTGCAAACTTAGATAATTCCATCTTTTGGTCATTTGTTAAATTACGAGGATCTACGTGGTAATTATCTGCATCAGTTGGCTTAAACTCATTAATAGCTTGTTGATATGCAGTTAAGTTATCATTAAAGTCATTTGCAGTTAATGATGATGTATCGCCCGAAACAATTGCCTTAGCAATATCACTTGGAATTTGAACTGCTGCAGGGACATCTGCTTGTTCAATTTGCTTATTTACATCATTTAACTTACCTTGGTCGTTATTTAATGTATTTTGAGCATCTGATAACTTACTTTGGTCATCATTCAACTTTTGTTGATCTTGTTGAGCTTTTTGGCCCGCATTAGCAACTGCTTGCTTATCTTGATCAACCTTAGTTTGGTCTTGTTGAATTGATGATTGAGTATTGCTAATATCTTGCTTATCTTGAGTTACTTGACTTTGGTCTTGAGCAACTTGTTGCTTAATTTCTGAACTTGATACTTTTGAAACTTGGTCCTTAGCGTTATCTAAGGCTTTTTTTGTATCATCAACTTTTGATTGTGCACTTGATACTGCTTGGCTTGTACTACTTGCATTTGCCTTTGCACTATCCAAACTTGATTTAGCACTATCAACTACTTTTTGTTGGCTTGAAATTGCTTGCTTATCTTGAGCAACTTTTTGTTGGTCGGCTTCTTTCGTTGTCGTTGTTGTGATTTTGGTTTCATCACCAACTTGTTGCTTGGTAACTGTTACACTATCAGCATGGACATTTGAAGCCATACCAGTTGCGACGGTTGCAGCACCTAAAGCAAGTGCCGTTAAAGTTTTCTTTTTCATATCGCTAAATAACTCCTTTATATAAAAAGATTTTTTAGTCTACAGTGTCGATTCTATCCCCCCCCATGCGAATTTTGTCAATACTGATATATCAACGTTTAACCGCATTATAAGAGGGTGTATTATCTTAACCAAAAATAATTATAACATTAAATGTGTATTTTATTACATGTTTTTGTTATAAAAAAGAAGCTTTAATTCTCTGTTTAATAACTACATACTCTTGTAATCTGACTTGTAGAGGTATTAGTATGGAACTTAAAAAAATCGGAACTCGAGTCAGAAAAAGACGTAAGGAACTACATATTACAATTGAAAAATTAGCTGAATTATCAAACATTTCTGTAAGTTCTGTTTCACTTTTGGAACGTGGCAAACTGACAGATATTCACTTTAATAATCTGTGCAATATCGCAAATGCACTTAATGTCGATCTATTTTATTTAATTTCTAACGATGATAATCTTAGCTTGGAACTTCGAAAATTAAATAAAGCTATTTGTAAATATTCCAAAGAAAAACAACACGATATTATTCAATCTATTCTATGTTTGCTTGATACAAAATAACTCCAATCAGATTTTCTCTGACTGGAGCTTTTTTTCGCATATGTGGCCGCGTGATTGTGGCTAAAAAAAATAGTCCCTACTTATTAAGTAAGAACTATCTTTGCCTTTACTATTCTGTTCACATTATCTAAACCTCAAAATCTCGGCCGAAATTCTTTAAATAAGTGCCTAATGGCACTTTCCACATATGGGGGGAGGGTATTAGGCCTTATAACTTTGGTTACCACCGAATTGAACTAAATCTTTAGGCGATAAATTAACTTCGATATTGCCGTCCATTTTGTTAACTAGCCACTCATCACCGCGCGGCCACATATGCGCATAATACTTTAAGGTTATATCAGGGCCAGAATGGCCCAAGCGCCTTGACACTGTAAGAACGTCTGCATTAAACTCGTTAATAAGATAACTAACATGGGAATGCCGAAGTGCCTTACCATTAATCACTGGCACATCTGCTAATCTTGCATACCGTTTAATTATCCGACCAATTGTACATCGTAAAATCGGCTGACCATCGTAAGAAACCACAAATTTACTTTTACAATGCTTGGCTTGTCTTTTACGCCATTCTTTTAAGAATTTCAATGTACATTTATCAAGTGTGATTATCCGTATTCCATTTTGGGTTTTAGTGTATGGTTTACGTTGATAATCATGCTTGTTTTTTATTTGTAGCGTGTTACGTACATGCAGTTTATGGTGCTTAAAGTCAATATCTTCCCAATATAATGCTTGGCCTTCACCAACTCGAATACCTGTCATGTAATATAGCCAGACTGTAATAAATTCAAAATGACCGTAGTACCGTTCGGTACTCATTACTGAAAGCACCTTTTCAAATTCTTCTTTGGTCCAAATCTTCGGTTTGCTCTTTCCCTTGCCAATCGACTTCGTCTGTAATGATACATTTTTATCCAACATGCCAATTTGAACCGCATAATTCAATGACTGACGTAAACCTAAATAAATCATCGAAGCATAAGCCTTTGAATAACCGCTCTTAGTTAAAAGCCAAGTACGAAATTCTTCACAATCGGCAACTGTTATGTCCAATAATAACTTCTTACCGAAATACTGCTTTACAATCTTAAAGGCCTGCTGATGTGTTTCAAAGGTACTTTGTTCAACATCGCCTTTATATTTAGGAATAAACTTCTTATCCATAAATATGCCATAAGTCATTCGATAATTAGCTTGACCACTTAAAACTTCATATTTTTGCTTAACCTTAACAGCAGCTTGATATGCCTCTTTTTCAGTTTCAAACGGTTTGCCGTCTTTATTCGTTCGACTCTTTTTAGTATGGTAGCGTCCGTTTTCATCTCTGCCAATTGAAACTTGATAAAAAATATTATTGCTTTTATCGCGATAAACCCCAGCATAACGGGTCTTTTTCATCGTTACTGCCATTCTTTTAACCTCCTTAATCTAATATAAACAAGCGAACATGCGTTTGCAATTTAATTTTTTATCATCATCTAATTGCTTTACGATTAAAATCACTAATCTAAGTAATAATCATCAGGGTTCGGATCACATGGTAGGGGACCAACATATATAGGAAGTGGATTGCCGTCTTCATCCTCCATATATTTATCTAAGTCTAAATTTACTGACTCATTAGCGTCTTCATCTTTCGAGTCCTTATCAGAATTAACTTCATTTTTTTCTCCGGCGTCTTCATCTTTTGAGTCCTTACCAGGGCCAACTTTAATTCTTTCTCTTGTTTCATATGGAGTAATATCGCTCAATCCAAATGGTAAGTCGTAATACCATTTTAATAGCTTATCAATTTTTGTATAAAGATTATCCATTGAATAATGACTCTGGCCTAATGGGTTATGCACCTTTTTATACATACGAGTATCCTTAATAATTTCCCTACTTGAATCATCGAATCCTATTTGAATTTTCTCCAATGATATATCATCAAAATCAAAATGAATAATTAAATCAATTCGACGCTCAAGCTGATCAAACTTGTCGTTAAAACTCAGGTTTTCTTTCTTGCGAGTTTGGGTATAAAATTCGTAAGGGTCTAATGGACATGTGAGAATATAAGTTTCGCCTTGAATTAGTTTATTGTGGTATCTTGAACTAACCATCGAATTAAAATCATGTGGGTCTAACATTTTCAGAATATCGCTGTAATTTAGGAAACCCGGTCGTAAATCATCAAGCAAAATACCATGTTCATTATTGTAATTCTCAAATACATCACGACCACCACCACTAATAAAATAATTACCGTATATTTGTTTTAAGATGTGCTTTGCTGCACTTGACTTTCCAGTGCCTGCTTTGCCATAAAACCAAAGTACCCTTTTATATCGGTTACCACTCTGCATTTCATCTTTCCACTTGTAATATTCTATGTGGCCTTTAGCACTTTCAACATCAGTCAATTTTTTAAAGTTCCGATCAATGTTATATGGTGCAATCTCGTATAACAGCTTTTCAGCTTTCTGACGGATTATTAATCCTTTGGCAAATTGCGTAATGACATCCTTCGGTTTTAATGTCTTTTGGTACGCTTCTTGATTTTTTTCAATATAATGCGCATATCTGAAGTTAGCCTTAACATTTTCAACCGAATATTGATATTTATCAGTTGCGTTCTTTGTGCGGTGAATCAAATACAAAAATGCATTCTGTTCACTACGTTCTAAACTATTACCACGCTTGGTCATAATCTCAAATCGCTCATTATCATCTTCGAGTTGTTTAGCTACACTGTTAACTGCGACTCGTTGATCGAATACCAAAACCAAATGAACGTGTGGTTCAGTATCATCTTTATCATGGACAATCATGGCATACTTTTTTAAATGTTTTAAAGTTTTGGTACGCCGTTCAAGTGCTTCAACATTTTCAAACGGTAAATGTGATAGCTGTTGAACATACATTAAAATTTGAGCTTTATTATTTTCTGCCATTTTTTATCTCCTCTCAATCGTTATTAAAATTCGTTATAAAAGTAATCTTTTTCCAGAGCATTAAGAGTGAACTCATCCATCCAATCTAATTCATCGACATGATAATAAGACTTTGATGTTTGATAATGTTTCTGCGATGTATTGCGATTTAACTTATAATGTTTACTACCATTAAATTTTCGATTCACTCTTTTATTAACATTTGCTTTTTTCATCTTTTCTTCACCCCTTTTTGGACTTCTATTTTTTATCAATCTAACTTCTTTAAAATTGAACGGAAGTACTGCGGTTAAAAGGTTTTTATATAAAAATTAACCTTTATACACTATCCAATAAACAAGCCCTTGGATAGTGTTTTGAAAAAGTAAAATTAAATTAAAGGAATCTTCTTCAAAACGCTATCGCCGAACTTTTGAGCGTTAAATCAAGCGTCCGTCAAGGGGGTCACTTCTTATGTTACGAAGGACCCCCCAAACAGACGCTTAGCTGTTTATATATTCTATTGGATCTATATCCGTAATCCATGGAACATTAAAAATCTCAGCTGGTGAATTATTAACGCTAATAATCCCCTGACCAACATTCTCAATTTCAGTATTGATTTGACAGTCAGTAAAGAGGAACTTCCGTTCCGTGGCAGTACTATTTCCAAGCAGAATTTTGATTCCCATTTGTTCGCGAATTTCTGTCGGAACATTATTAGCATTTGCTTGTTGAACCCCAATTATTAAGTGAAACTTTGCCTGACGGCCTAATAGCGCAATCTGTTTCAGATCATCTAATAACTGTTGTTGTTCCTTACGATCTAGCATCGCTTTTAAAGCTGCCAATTCATCAACCACAATTAAATGCGGTGTTAAAGCGACCGTTGGGTCTTCCTTATAACGCCTTTGTGCATGTTGCATTTCTTTAACGCTTTCATGAAGCAACTCCAACATATCGTCTTTTTCACAAGCAACGGCAATTTGGTCACTTTCCTGTATCCGAGCCAAATCTGATTGCTTAGGGTCAAGAATTCGAATATCCCAGTTATTAATTTTCGCGCAGATCAACAAATACTCAATAAGCTTGGTTTTACCAGACCCAGTTACACCGCTAATTACAGCATGATAAGCTTGATTCCAATCAATAAAGTGCTTCAAATCAAGCACGTTAACTGAATCATAATTTTTATTTAGTGCCGGTTCTAGTTCAATACTGTTATCAGTTCTAGCATCTGCTAAGGTATAAATAACTTTATTACCAGTTGCCGATATTTTCATAGAAGCCACTGAATAACGATTAGCGAACCTACGCAAATGTCCAGAGAGCTTAACCAAAAAATCTGGATCATTAATTAAGTCGTTATATTCCGGCAGTAATTCAATTTCGATATACCCATCAAATCCATGCCGGTGATCAATAAAAACATTAATTCCCGGAATCACAATGTGATCGGATCGTTCGTAAAAAACCCTTCCAAGTCGTGGGCGAGTAACTTCATCTACTAGATACTTTTTAACTGACTTTAGAACCAAGAACCTTTGAAGTAAGTCATATAACCCACTATATTCTTGCAACTGTAGTTCCTCGATCCAATTAATGATGTAGTCGGCTGCTAAGGCCGACCATATAATAAAGATTGCGATCAGCTTAAGCAACCACCACCACCCACACATACTAATTATTAAAGCGCTCAAGGCGCCGGCGATTAAACGCCAATTTAAACGACTATCATCCTCGCCCTCATGGCGAATAATAAAATGATGTCGAAAATCATTCCAGTCAATCATAATGGAATCATCCTTCCTACAATTTGATAGTTAGTTGCCAAATATTCATGATTTCGATTTTTACCAAGTTCATTCAATAAAAGAACATCATTGATGCGAATAACTGGCAAACCATTTGGAACAATTACCCTAACTAGGTTAAAATTTCCAAAGTACACATCGAACATGCTTTGGTTATCATTGCAGGGCATCAGTGTTGTTTTAGCAATTCCTAAAACGTCCATTGTAAACCCCTCCTTAAGTTAAAATTCCTCATTCCCACTCCTCGGCTTTACAGCCTACCCCTAGATTATTATTTGAGTTGCTCACCGATTTCTATTTCACCAACAAGCAGAGAAAGTTTCACAAATCCATTTTGTTGATAAGGCGTAGCCATCACATTCGAAAACTTAACAATCGTTCTCGGCTTAATTTGTTCCAAAATTTCTCTGTCATATTCAAGTGGTATTTTGATTGTGAGCGTGCCAGCTTTGTTAGAGCAAAGTGCTTTCGTTTCATCATTGAAAGCAATGCCGCTTAATTTCCAGCACTCTGTCTCATCAGTCTTCTGGCCATTGACATATTTGTATTTCGGTTCTGCACCGCTCGTTACCATCATTTCATAATTTTTATCTTCTAATTTTAATTGCATCTTTACAAACCAGCTTTCTATTTTTTTTATTTTTTTTTTACATTTTTTTCGTGATAATTCTTGTAAGGACTACCACGAACCCCATCAGGATCTAATCCCAAATCAGTAAAAATCACGAATTCAGAAAAATTGTAATCGCTGTCTTGAACATAATCTTCACATAATTCAAAGGATGGAACACAGTTCAAAGCAATCAGCGAAATTTCAATCTTTTTCATGAAATTACCTCCTTATCTTTAAATGAAAAAATTTTCTCATTTATTTCTTGAATTTTATGCTATGATATAATTGGTTGTTTATCAACTTTTTGTAGAAAAACTACAAATCATTATGCACAAACAACCTTTGGCACATGTTGCAGAGTCTGTAACAAAGCAGTTTCTCAAGAAATATAATCCAGCAAACAATTCGTAGAGCATTCCAAAATTAAGATTACAAAAACATTACATTTTATTGAATATTCTTTGAATTCGTCTGCCGCGATTACATTTCACCTTTTCGTTATAAAAATTTTAATTAGTAAGGTTGTTAGATAAACTGGAGAAAAAAGTTTTCAATATTTACTTGTCAAAGAACCATATCAAATTCAGGGCAAAATATTGTCGTCAACTATAAAACTCATCTTAAAAGCACTTCAAGGTGATTAAAATCAACGTTTCAATATCACGGCTCCAAATCTGTATGTCTATAATACATTTTTTTAAAAATTGCCCAAAAGCTTAATAATCCTTGATATGTAGCGGTTAGCGACGATTTTCAGATATTTTTGTGTATCTACAAGTGACGTCAATAACATATTTGTCTAGAAAGGCAGCAATCGATAAGTTTACCTTATATAAAAAGTTAATGTCGATTTTTGAGCAACAAAAAAAAAGACTGGTTACCCAGTCTTAACTTAAATCACTAATTCGAACTCAGTTTAAAAGGTAATTTGGCTACTATAAGAGGTACGACGACCATAAGAACATTCAAATAATCTTTAGGCGTTAAGTTTGATACTTCAATATACTTAAACCATCCATGATTCAAAGCCAGCATATATAGTAATTCGATCAATAATACCGATAACGCGACCATCGAAAGTAAATAACACAAATTAGCTAATTTCATAAATAAATACTGAAATTTAACAAATTGCGGATAGGTGCTACCGGCATAAAACATTGCATATAGCATCAAAAACGTCAAAAAAAGCAGTGCCATAATTGCTAAAGGATTTGAAATAATATTCACAAGCCACATAAACGCTAGCACAATAAAAGCAACAACAATTCCACAAATCAATAGCTGTTTTTTGCCAAATTTGCTCATTAAATCACTCCTTTCACGTTTAATTTTTATATCTAAATCTTATCATTATTTTTCAAAAAATGCAACATATTGTACTTTTTAATTTTAAACATCTATATATAGTATATATAATAAATAATAATTTATTATAACCATTTTACAAAACTTCTATTTATAACCCATACAAAATCAAATTTATTCATACACTATTTTTAAATTCAATTTCAATTACATAGTAATTTATCCATTTTGATGTATACGGATTGATTAATTGTTATGCTACTTAAGTTTCTTGGCATAAATTGGCATAAATTTTAAGGTTAAAAAAAAGACTGGTTACCCAGTCTTAGTCTGTTTAATTCACTTGTTACTATTCATACTCAACTATATCGAAATAAATTGATCCAAGCATAGTAAGCGTTTATTTTTTGCTTGGCATAAACTTGGCATTAAACCTTGCTCAAATTTTTTCAAAAGTAATTGACATAATCACTTTTCTAATACCTGCAACTATTCATATTCAATCGTTGCCGGCGGCTTACTCGTAATGTCATACATTACGCGGTTAACGTGGTTGACTTCGTTCACGATCCGCACTGAGATGGTTTGCAAAACATCCCATGGAATTTGAGCAAAATCAGCGGTCATCCCGTCAATTGACGTTACGGCGCGAATGGCAACGGCGTAATCGTATGTCCGACCATCGCCCATTACCCCAACGGAACGAATTCCTGGAAGGGCAACGAAGTATTGCCAAATTTCCTTATCTAAGCCGGCTTTAGCAATTTCTTCCCGTAAAATTGCATCCGCATCCCGGACGATTTTTAATTTCTCTTCTGTAACTTCCCCAATTACCCGGATTCCTAATCCTGGTCCTGGGAATGGTTGCCGCCATACTAAGTTATGTGGCATTCCAAGTTTTTCGCCCAATTCACGAACTTCATCTTTGAACAGCGTCCGTAATGGTTCGATCAACTTAAAGTCCATGTCCTTTGGCAGGCCCCCAACATTGTGGTGCGACTTGATCGTTTGGGCCGTATCCGTTCCTGATTCGATCACATCGGTGTACAGCGTTCCTTGAGCCAAGAACTTGATCCCGTCAAGCTTTTGCGCTTCGTCGTTAAAGACTTGAATAAATTCATTTCCAATGATCTTCCGTTTCTTTTCAGGGTCAGTCACGCCCTTCAACTTATCTAAGAAACGTTTTTGCGCATCAACCTTAATGATATTCAAGCCGAACTTGCCGGCTAAACTATCCATTACCTGTTGAGCTTCATTTTTCCGTAATAATCCGTGGTCAACAAAGATACTTGTTAATTGGCTGCCGATTGCTTTATGCAACAGAACTCCAACAACTGATGAGTCGACCCCGCCTGATAATGCAAGCAAGACTTTCTTGTCCCCGACCGTTTCGCGGATCTTCTTGACCTGCATATCGATGAAATCATCCATTGTCCAGTTATCGCGTGCCCCGCAAACATCAAAAGCAAACCGCCGTAAAATGTCGTTTCCGTATTCAGTATTGCGGACTTCGGCGTGGAATTGGATTCCATAAAACTTCTTTTCATCATTTGCGATTGATGAAATTGGGCAGTTAGCACTGGTTGCAACCGTCTTAAAGCCATCCGGAGCTTGCGTTACCAAATCACCGTGACTCATCCAAACCGTTTGTTCTGTCGGCAAGCCTTTGAAGAGCACTGCATCTTTATCTTGAACGGTAATCACAGCTTTACCGTATTCCTTGTTATCGGCCGGTTCAACTTTTCCGCCTGGAAGAATGTGGGCCATCAATTGCATGCCGTAACAAATTCCCAAAACCGGAATTCCTAAATTAAAGATTTCCGGATCGACCCGGAATGCGCCATCATCGTACACACTATTTGGGCCGCCAGAGAAAATAATTCCCTTAGGGGCGATCTTTTTGATTTCCGCTGCCGTCGTTTTGTGCGAAAGCAATTCCGAGTATACCCCGAATTCCCGGATTCGCCGGGTAATCAGTTGGTTATACTGACTGCCGAAATCAAGCACGATGATCTTATCAAAGTCGTTCATTTCACTTGTTGCCACGCTGTTCACCTCGTTATCAGATATTGGTTATAATTCTAAACTGGTAACCGAATGATGTCAATCACTATTTGAATATTCGTCATAATTAACGGTGATTTTCTAATATTTACGCAATAATAGTTCGTTAATTATGTGATCATGCCCTTTTTCGATAATTAAATCCGCCCGGTTCTTCGTTGGCAAGATGTAATCCCGTAAATTAATATGGTTTACTTTTCGCCACGTCTCCTTCGCAATCGCAAAAGCTTCGTCACGTTTTCCCGGTTGAGCAAGGGAATAATAGTAATTATGCGGATCATTAAATGCGCCGTCTAACAGCATTTCGAACCGTTCCAAGTACCATCTCTTGATGTCTTTTTCATGCGCATCCACGTAAATTGAAAAATCAAAGTAATCACTTACGTAAATTCGCTGATTTGATGGCAGCTGTAACACATTGATGCCTTCAACGATCAGGATATTCGGATTATCGACAATGTCATACCGATTCGGGATAATGTCATATACCTGGTGCGAGTACACCGGTGCGCTGGCCTTTTCGCCATTCTTCACTTGATCCATAAACGTGATCAGCTTTTCCATATCATAACTTTCAGGAAATCCCTTGCGATCCATGATTCCGCGTTCTTTTAATTTAGCATTCGGGTAAAGGAACCCGTCCGTCGTGATCAATTGAACTTTCTTCCCCGGAAATGCTTCCTTTAATAGGATCTTTAATAACCGCGCCGTAGTACTTTTCCCGACCGCAACCGAACCGGCAATTCCAATTACAAACGGGACATTCTTCATTGGCTTGTCTAGAAAGCGTGCTGTCTGTTCCTGCTTAAACCGTTGAACGTTCAATTGCATTTCCAAATAATAAACTAACGGCATGTAGATTTCCTGCACGTCTTTCATTGAGATCCGGTCATTTAACGACTTGATCCGTTCAAGCTCTTCCGGAGTCAGCGGAACAATATTTTTTTCATAATATTCCCGCCATTTTTCCCGCGGAATTTTAAAATAATTCAATGATTCTTCCATTAATATTTTCCCCTCATTGCCGTAACTAATTGCGGGCGTTCAGCTTATACGTTGCTGGATCGACATTCGCAAACAACCGTGATAATTTGCCTTCCGCAAAAATATCTAACCGGTGCATTGCCCGTGAACAGATCGTATAAACCAATTGCCGTTCATCTTCATCGTGGTAATTAGCATCATTAGCATTCCACATGATAATGGCATCAAATTCCAGTCCCTTTGCCAAGTAAGCCGGAATTACCAAGGTTCCTTCAACTAACCGTTGATTTTCTGTTTTGATCAGCGTTGCCTGTTCTCCCCGGGCTTTAAGCTGATCTGTTAATTCAGTACACTCTGCCAGTGATTTTCCAATAATTGCGGTTGTCATGTGATTTGCCGCATTGCGGTGCAACTGGTTGACCACATCATTGACCATCTTCGCATTTTCCGTATCGACGGTGATCGTTGGCAAATCACCATTCCGGTTAAAGGCCGTTACCTTTTCGCCGTTAACTAAAACGCCCTTCGTAAAGTCGGTGATCTGCTTGGTTGACCGGTATGACTGGGTCAGCTGAACAACTTTCGTTTTTTCAGGATCAAACATCGTTGAAAGTTCATTCAACAAGCTGTGACTGTTTTCCTTGGTGAAAATTGCCTGGTTAAGGTCACCTAGCATTGTAAAGTGTGCCCGCGGAAAATCAGTCTTTAAATAAGCGAGTTGGTAAGCAGTGTAATCTTGAATTTCATCAATAAAGACGTGTTTAATATCATTATTGCCGCGCTTCCCGGTAATCAAATCATACAGGTAAAGGTAAGCCGTTGTGTTGGTCATTGATAATTGCCGCTTGATCAATTCCTGCTTGACCTTTTCCGTATGAGCCTGCCATTCATCCGCCGTGATTTGATATTTGTCCAATTTCACTAATTGCGGAACTGCCCTTAAGAAGTCGTAATACTGGCGGTTAATATTAATGAAGCGATTATGAATGATCGTTTGGCGAATCTTTTGGAAATGCCCCATAACATAGTTTTTAGCCAAATAAAACATTTCATCTTCGCCGCTTTCAAAGCTGTCGCGGTTTTTATTGCCATATAATTTGTTCAATTCTTCTTGACTAAGATCTTGAACCGCTTTTTGGACCTTGTCCGTTTTCGCCGTCTTATTTAAGCGCCGGTGAAGCAATTTCAACAGTTCTTCCTTGGTTGCACTTAACCGGTTGCGCAAATGATAGTTTTCATTAAAGCCATAGTAAATTTCGCGAATCTTTTCCTTACTGAAGACGACCTTGCCCTGATACTTGATATCCTTAAAGTCCATTCCGTCCTTTTCAAGGAAAGCAGCGTATTTCGTAGTCGCATTAAAGAATGCCAAACTATCCTTAAGCGTCTTGATTCGCTTGCTTGCGCCCTGGTTATTTTCTTCAAACCGTTCCTGCAACGTTTCAACGTGCAACCGCGGAACCCGGCGTTGCGTATATTGATAGAAAGTCATCTGAACCATATTCTGTTCGCCTAATTCAGGCAAAACCCGGTCAATATAATCATTAAATAACTGGTTCGGCGAGAACAAAATAATTTGACTTGAATTCAAGTTTCCGCGGTACCGGTAAAGCAGGTAAGCGACCCGTTGCAGCACGGCGGACGTCTTTCCCGAACCAGCAGCTCCTTGAACGAACAGCAGATCAGATTGCGTATCACGGATGATTTTATTTTGTTCTTTTTGAATCGTTGTAACGATACTTTTCATCTTAATATCAGATGATTCGTCTAATACTTCAAGCAGCATTTGATCACCAACGGTTTCGTCGGTATCAAACATTGAAATGATTTTTCCGTCTTCAACCATGAACTGTCGTTTTAGCTTTAAATCAACTGTTTGGGGGCCATCCGGAGTATCATAGGTTACTTTTCCCAAACCGCCGTCATAGTAGACGCTTGAAATTGGGGCCCGCCAATCATATACAAGAAAATGATCCGGAGTATCAGAAAAACTAGCAAGCCCGATATAAATTGATTCCGGCTTGCTTTCACCGGCTTCTTGAAAATCGATCCGGGCAAAGTACGGTTTCTTTTCAAGCTTTTCCAAGACTGCAAGTTCACGGGTCGCACTTTTCCAGTTGTTTTCCCGTTCTTGAAGAAGCTGTTGCTGTTGCCGTACCGACAGCGCCGTATCCATCATGCCTGAATAAGTCGAGGTTTTGATCCGGACATTATTTTTAAAGTCTGCCTGAATTGCCCGCTCATCAGCTTCGGCATTTTGAATGTTCTGCTTGTCCTTCTTCTCAGCCTTTTGGATTTGGTCAACCACGTAATACATTCGTTCTTGCTCTTGGCGTTTTTCCTGATCCATCTTTATTTTCCTTTCCGTTTTAAAATACAAGTTACAATATTATATCACAAAGGGAAGTTCAAAACGCAGAAAACGAACGGAAGCCCGTAAAAAAGCAAAACCAAGGTTAATAATTCGCCTCTTCCGGGAGAATTTATTCCTTTTTCGGTTTAAACTTTCATAATTTAATCATATTTTTTGATTAGGATATTAAAGAACTAAACGTTTCGTTTTACTTGCGTCATTTATTGGGAGCGGTAAAATACTTATTAATTGTTAACGGTCGCAGATGGTTTATTTTAAGTAGGTGAAGGAATGCTCGCGCAAATTATTTATGCAATTTTCCATTTTCGGGAATACCTTTTTCCATTGTTGCAAACCCTTGGAAAATGGTCGTACGTTTTGATCTTCGCAATCATTTTTATGGAAACCGGACTGGTTGTTTTTCCATTCTTACCTGGTGAATCATTGATTTTCTTCACCAGTACGATTGCGGCGGTCAAAGGTTCAGTTTTAGACATTAAAATTTTAGTGGTCGTCTTTTTCTTGGCAGCCCTGATTGGCGATACCGTCAACTTTGAAATTGGCCGGCACCTGAAACAATTACCGTTCTTTGAAAAGCACCTCACCGAAGCTAAATTACAGACTGGCATTCGCTTCTATAAGCGCCATGGCGGCAAAACCGTTATTTTTGGCCGGTTTATTCCCTTTATTCGGACGTTTGTACCGTTAATTTCCGGAACAATCGGCATGCATCCACACCAATTTGCCTTCTTCAACGTGATCGGCGTGTTGTTATGGGTCATTGTCGGTTCCGCAGTTGGTTATTTCTTTGGTCAGGTTCCATTTGTTCAAGAACATTTTTCACAAATTTTTATCGCCATTGCCTTATGCGCCCTTGTGCCCGCAATGTTAATGGCCATTATCAATTTCTTAAAACGGCGTAAAGAAAATCAAATGAGATAGTAAATCACTGCAGGTTGCAGTGATTTTTTATATAATAATGTAAGTTATATTTAAATTCAGAGAGGGTTTTTATTTTATATGACACTTTCATTAGTCGTCGTCACGTTGGCGATTTTTGCAACGCCAATGTTGCTGTCGCGTTTTAAAATTTCAGTTTTACCGACTTCAGTTGCCGAGGTCATCGTCGGGATCATTCTTGGTCAAAGCTGCTTGCACCTCGTCAAAATGAACACCGTGCTTGATTATCTTTCAACATTAGGCGTTATTTTCTTAATGTTCCTTAGTGGGATGGAAATTGACTTTTCCCTTTTTAAGAAAAACAGTAAAAGTCAAATGACGCCGTTGGAATTAAAGCAGGCGAACGCACAACCGAAGGCTTCACCATTGAAAACGGCCGTTGTCGCATACATTTTGAGTTGTGTAACCGCCGTTGTTTTGGCAGTTCTTTTCAAAGTTTCAGGGCTATTCTCTAACTTTATGCTCGCAATGATTTTATTTGCGACTGTTTCCCTGGGAGTTGTGATCTCACTACTCAAGGAAAATGAGCTGCTTAGTAAACCATTTGGCCAAACATTATTGCTTTTTGCAGTTTTAGGTGAAGTTGTTCCGTTATTAACATTGACGGTTTACTCATCGATCTATTCAGGCAAAGGTGAAACCTTGTGGCTGATCTCGCTGATCTTTATTGCGGCCGCGTTATTCTTACGCCACTTCCACAAGTTTTTCTCTTTTTATGACCAAATCAACAAAGCCACCACGCAACTTGACATGCGGCTTGCATTTTTCATCATCATTACATTAGTAGTGATTGCTGAAAGCGTCGGGGCTGAAAACATTTTAGGCGCTTTCGTTGCCGGAATTGTTGTAAAACTATTACAACCGGAAAAGGAAACCCAACGGAAATTGGATTCAATCGGTTATGGGATTTTTATTCCGTACTTCTTCGTCTTAACCGGGGTCAAATTAAATATTCCAGCCCTCTTAGCATCACCGAAGACGTTGATTTTAATTCCATTGTTCTTCATTGCATTTACGGTTGCCAAACTGCCGGCCTACTTCGGCTTTAAAACCCGGTTCACCAAGCAAAATTCCCGGGCGGCATCAATGCTAGCAACCACAACGATCACCTTGGTTTTAGCAACCTTGACCGTTGCGCAACAGCTGCATGCAATTACTTCGCAACAATCTGGGGCCTTTATTTTGGCAGGAATCTTAACATGTATCTTTGGTCCGATGATGTTCAACAAGATGTACAAACCGGAACCGGAAGACGAAAAATCAACTCAGGTTCGAATCATCGGGGCCAACTTCATTACGATTCCGGCTGCCCAGCAACTCAGCAATGACGGCTATGACGTGAATGTCTACACCGATAATCAGACAGATTACAAGACATATCGCAATTCACGCGTTAAAGTTAACCTTGTAAAGACCCTTGATGCCGGTGAATTGATCAAGCAGGAGATCTTCGATACCGACATTCTCGTGCTTGCCTATAATTCCGAGACCAACTATCACCTAGCATTAAGCGCCAAAAAGTACGGTGTGCAAGAAGTGCTGACTTACATTGAAACCCATGACCCGAACAACACAATGGAAAAGGAACTTGAAGAAGCGGGCATCGACATTGTTAATAACTTCAGTATGGACGTTAACGTTCTTCGGACGGCAATTGAATCACCGTCAATGCTTCAAGTTCTTTCACACGGCGGTAATGCGCGGATCTATGAAGTTACGGTTACGAATGCCCGGTATGCCGGCCTTGAAATTCAAGAATTACCGTTTATCAAAGACATTACGATCAGTCGGATCTTCCGCAATCGACGGTCAATCCCGCCTCACGGAAGCACCCGCATTCAATTAAACGACCACCTGATTTTTTCTGGCGAACGCGACGTCGTTCAAAAGATTCGCAAATCACTTGGACGCTTAAACGAAGAATAAATTTAATATAGATTGGGATCTTAATATAAAATGAAATCTGTTATAATTGGCGGAATTGAAAACGAACAAATTAATTTTGACTACACGATGACTGAACTGGCAAACCTTGCTGCCGCTGACAACATGGAAGTTGTCGGTGAGGTACGGCAAAACATCGAAAAGCCGGTTTCAGCGACCTATTTTGGAAAGGGAAAGGTTGACGAAATTGCGCGGCAAGCGGAAATGCTTGATGCCGAAGCCTTGATCGTCAACGACGAACTGCTTCCAACTCAAATTCGGAATTTGGAAGAAGAAACCGGGTTGGATATCATTGACCGGACAGCCCTGATCCTTGATATCTTCGCTTCACGGGCTCATACCCGGGTCGCAAAATTACAAGTTAAAATTGCCCAGTTGCAATACCAACTGCCGCGAATCCGGACAGCAAGCATCAATAAAATGGACCAGCAGACTGCCGGCGGAAATACCGGTGGGGGCTTTACCAACCGTGGGACTGGGGAAACCCAGATCGAATTAAACCGGCGGGTAATTCAGAAACAAATTTCCAGTTTGCGCAAGGAACTAAAAGAGGTTCAGCGCGATAACGAAACCCAACGGAAAAAACGGAAAAAGTCGGATATCAAGTCCGTTGCCCTTGTTGGATATACCAATGCGGGAAAATCAACAACCATGAATAACGTGCTTGATTTACTTGAAATCAACGACAGCAAACGGGTTTTTGAAAAGGATATGCTGTTTGCCACCCTTGATACGTATGTTCGCAAAATCGTCTTACCTGATAAGAAATCATTCATTTTAAGCGATACGGTCGGATTTGTTTCAAAACTACCGCATCAATTGGTTGAAGCCTTCAAATCAACCTTACAGGAAGCTGCTGAAGCCGATCTGTTGATCCAGGTCATTGATATTTCAGATCCAAACTACCGCCAAATGATCAAAACAACGGAAAAGACACTTGCTGAAATCGGGGTCGATGGCATCCCGATGATCTATGCCTTTAATAAGGCTGATAAAGCTGGCATCCCATATCCATCCGTTGAAGGTAACCAGTTTACGTATTGTGCCCGTGATCAAAAATCAATTGAAATGCTGCTCAGCATTCTTAAAAAGGAACTCTTTAAGGATTATGAAACTGAAACTTTCTTGATCCCGTTCCAAGACGGGCGCTACCTTGACCTCTTAAACAAGGAAGCCAATATCAAGAAAACTGATTACCAAGCAGATGGCACTTTAATTACGGCTGAAGTTGCGCCGAAGTTAAAGCAACAGCTGGCAAAGTATATTGTTGAAGAAGATTAAAAAAAGAATGTGACTTTTGAAGGTCACATTCTTTTTTAATGCTTATATTTTTGACTTCGCCAATGCTTTTGCGGTGCTTGGTTCGATTGCCGCGGGCCGAATTCATCAAACGTTTCATGCTGACTGCGTGTCAGATGTTCTGGCGTTGATGATGTCTCTGTGCTGCTTGTAACCGTTGACCGACGTTGGTTCTGGTTCGTTGATGGCTCTTCAGCAGTTCGTTCACGGTACGCCACTTGAACCTGCACCCCATACGGCGTATCCTTTTCGATCAATCCTGTTCGGCCATTGATCTTTTCTGGCCCGCCAGTGATCACGGCCGTTGCAAGGTACAACTGATACCGTTTCACGGCTTCACGGGCAGTTAACAAGCCGACTTCTTTGACCGTCGCAACTTCTTTCCGGTCGATTTGGTTTAATCCCCCGTAAACGATCAATGAATTGCCCTTCCGCGCCAGTTCAAAGTATGGTAATGCAACAGGGGCACTTAATGCGGGAACCGGCTTGCCGGTTGTCTGAATTTTTTCAGCAATTTCTTCTTCACTTAACCCTTGATAGTTAGCCTTCATGTAATCCATCCGGATCAATTCAGCTGCAATTTGTTGAATATTGTCGCGTTGTTCCATCGTGTGGACCACCGTTGCCGGGAGAAAATCTTCGTTCTTGAAGATTCCGTTTGTTTGAACGTACCCCGGCGCCATTTCTTTGCGTTCCTCTTCCGCTGCTGTCATCGGATCTTTGCTTTGAATATGCAAAACCTTTTCGATCCACGGTGAAATATCATATTTCGATTTTTTCGCCTTGGTAAAGTAATACAAAATATTCAAATACGTAAAGTAAAGAATCACTAAAAATGCCAGAATAAACAACGTTCCGCGTCCCCAGAAACCATTTTGGAAGAACCGGAAAGCAACGTACAGCAGGTAGAAATTCCCGATTCCGGCTAAAATCGTATAAATTCGATTCTTTAAAACCGTGCTCAAATTTACGTAACTTAATGAGCTTCGAATCATATCAAATAGCGTAAACACTTAATTTTCCTCCCTTACTGTTGAGCTGCTCCGGCCCCGGCATTATTCTGATTTTGTCCCTGGTTTTGAGCATTCCCATTCCCGGTTCCATTCGTTTGATTGTTTGTTTGATTTTCATTGTCAGCATTGCCGTTTTGTTGAGCCTTTTCGTTGTTAGTTTGATTATCATCTGTTTGATTTTGGTTGTCATTGGCCGCATTTGTGTCATTATCATTATCTTGATTATCATTCTTTTCACGCTGAGCCGTCTGACCGCCTTGATCCTTCAGATTATCGTTATTTACATTTTGCTTTTGCTGATTCTTTTGATTATCTGTTTGATCTTGATTTTGATCATTCTGCTGACTATTTTTCGTTTTATCAGTTGGTTGATCCGTTGTTTTCTGTGAAGGGGTCGTCTTTTCAACCACCTCTGTTTTCGGCTTTCCTTCAACTGTATGAGTAGCCGTATTCACAACCACGTTCGTTGCCCCTAAAGCAAGCACTGCTGAAAAGATCGCAAACGGGGTAATAAAAGGTGCAGTCCGTTTCATTAAATTCTCTCTCCTTCCGCCTGACCCATAATGGTTATCATTCTAAAAGGTAATTTTGATATATCTGCTAACGATTTTTGAATTTTTGCATGCATTCGTCACAGATTCCATAAATTTCAAAGCGGTGGCCCGTAATTCGATATCCTGGTAATTGCCGTGCAAATTGTTCCATTGGGCATTCATCCAGTTCACGGACTTTGCCGCAGTTCGTGCAGATAAAATGGTGATGGTGAAAATGATCAAAATCACATTGATACTTGACCTGCAACACACCCTGCCGCGTCTGCATCTCAACGATCCCTAACCGGTCAAAATCGCGAATATTACGGTAAACCGTGTTATGACTCATTTTAGGGTACAGCTGATGCATAAACTCATCGACCTGCGACACGTTGATGTATTCACTTTGAAACTGATAAAGATACTTTAGAAGCTCTTTCCGTTGCTTTGTCAGTTTATAATTGTTTCGCGATAAAATTTGTAACGCACTATCGATATCCGCCATTCAAAATTCCTCTCTGAATTATTGATTGCATATAATTTACCACCGGTCTAAATAAAAAACAATCTTTTTTCGCTATCTTTTCTGAATAAGTTGATCGATCAATTGAGTTGTTTTTTCCCAGCAATCATTCACGATCACCTGCGTATTATTTTGGATCTCAGCTGGAATCTGTAAATCCCGCTGACTTTCATAGCTGTTGATTCGTTGTTCAACCGCTTGTGCATCATCGCCACGGGCTAACAATCGCTCTTTCAACACTTCTTTATCCGAAACTTCAATGTGCCATACGTTAACCTGCTTTCCCAGCCGCTTAACATATTCAACCGCACCGGCAGTGTCCACTACCAAGCTAACGATTGAATTTTTCTGCCAAGCCCGTTCAAGCCCTTCACGCGAAGAACCGTATTGCTTTCCATCATAGGTTACCGACTCAAAATAGTGTTTTTGGGCAAAACTAGCTGGAGTTTCGAAATAATAATCCACCCCGTCCTTTTCACCTTTGCGTTTTGCTCGGGTCGTATGCGTTAATACCCGCGGAATTCCATATTGTTTTAACAGATAATTTTGAATCGTTGTTTTGCCGGTCCCGGAAGCACCGCATAAAATAATTAATTTTTTCATTGATAAATTCCTTCTCTTGTTGCATCTTTATCGATAATATAATATACTTACAAAGTACTAATTTGCTATCTTAGCTCAGCAGGTAGAGCATCACCATGGTAAGGTGGGGGTCGTCGGTTCAAATCCGATAGATAGCTTAAGTAAGATTTATTAGGTTGTTAAAACCTTATGAAACGTTCGTTTTGATTTATTTTCAAATCACAAATTATACTTAATTATAGATAAAAAATAATGTTCGTGCACACCAGATGCACATCAAATTTAGCCAATGTGCAAATTTTGTTTGGAGAAGTATGATAATCGTTGATATAGCAGGCTTTATGCCTGTTTTTTTGTGTGCATACTGTGCATGTTTTGTTTTTTTCTATAAAAATCTAAAAATAATCGAAGAAAAACTACGACTATTCGACAATTAACTAAAAATGCTCAAAGCAAGCTAGACAGGGGAGGATATTTCCCGTATCTAATTAATAAAAAAAATAACCTGCTTTGCAGCAGGTTATTCGTAAGATAGCTATTTAGGATAAATTTCTAAAATGATTATTTGTAGAATGTTAAGTTAACATTGTTTGCTGATAATCCTATCAGTGGCACTGGCTGGCTCAGCATTGATGACATTTAAACTTGTGTAATATCATTTTGCTAAATTACTTTACTTACACCGTTAATAGTAGCTTGATATTTTTATATTAGTGTTCTTTATTTTCTTTTAATGTTTCTCGTACTTCCAGCATAGACATTGCTAAATCACACGTTCCATTATTATTTCGTGAGTTCGGAACTGTAAATTTAAATTTATCGTAAAACCCTCTTGCTGACTCTACGGCATTGCTAATTTTTAAAATTGTACAACCTGCTTGTTCAGCTAATGAAGTAGCAATTTCAAATATTTTTTTCATAAAAGAAGAGCCAATATATTTATGCTGATATTTTTTATCAATAGCAAAATAATCAATTATTAACGAAGAGTAACGCCCACCATCATCTAGAGATGTATTATTTAATGCTTTAGGAAAATGATGATCTGTTTTAAAGTTTTTTATTAATCTTAATTCACCCATCCTCAAACTAGCATAACCAGCAATTTCGTTATTCATAATCAAAAGATAAGTTTTAACATAGTTTAATTTACTATATGAATGTGCGTTAGAGTTTAAAAAAATATTAATACTATTACATTCTTTTTTATATTTTCTATACTTTTTTAAACATTTTTTGTTTTTAGGATCATAACAATCAAATTTTTTTATTCGTTTTTCTAATTCATCTTCACCATACTGTTTGACAAAAACATCAGTCGTTAAAATGCCATCCTCAATTACCATTATCAATTCTAATTTCCTTTAATTTATCATTTTGTTTATTAAAGACTTGATGTAATATTTTTTTTCGATGTTGTGATATTTGGCTTAAGCTTTCTTTGAAGTCAGCATATTGATCTTTATTGGTAAAAATAAGTTCATTACTCGAAGTTAAATTAATGTTTGCCATTATAATTACTCCTTTCTAGAATCTAATAACCTTACAAGTCTATGATAGTATGTAAAGGTTGAAAACACAATGCTTTAAACAATAATATAATATTACATTTTATTGTGTTTTAATTGTTTTTTTTAATAAAAAAAATAACCTGCTTTGCAGCAGGTTATTCGTAAGATAGCTATTTAGGATAAATTTCTAAAATGATTATTTGTAGAATGTTAAGTTAACATTATTTACTGATAATCCGTCAGCACCGCCAGTTTGACCTGCGTTTGTGATTGTTGAACTTACATAGTGTGCACCATCTGGTATTGTAGCAGTTACACCATATGGGCTTGTACCTGAGTATGCTTGTTTAACAACATTAGCGTCGATTTGACCTGCATGATCTGTGTAGTTTTCATATGGCGTATTAACTGGGTTATCAACAGTGATCTTTTGTGTTCCAGCAACTTCACCTTGATAATCAGATGATACCCATTGAATGCCGTTGCCAAATGTTTGTGAAGCATCTACATTCTTTTGCATAGCTGCATTTGTATCATCTAATTGTTGTTGACTCATTTGTGGACGAGCTGCATTTTCCATGTCATCTTGTCCTGAGTAAACAGGAGTTTGTGATGTTGAACCATCGGAATATGTTTGACCTGTCATTTGAGCACCCGGGTGATTTTCTTTCCATGTTTGTTCAGCTTGTGAACGACCGAAATCATCCGTTGATGTTGATTGGCCATCCCATGGGCCTTGTTGGTTCATTGCTGCTTGATAGTTCGTTGTACCATCGGCATTAACTACACCATTGTTGTAGTCAGGAGTTTGTGAGCTACTTCCTTGTGATGGTGCCGTTGATGAGCTTCCTTGACTTGGAGTTGTTGTGTTACCGCTTTGTGAAGGGGTTGTTGAAGAACTACCTTGACTTGGCGTTTGTGAACTACTTCCTTGTGAAGGAGCGGTTGAAGAACCGTTTTGACTTGGAGTCGTTGATGAACTTCCTTGTGCCGGTGTACTTTGTGAACTTGAACTAGTTTGTGAGCTTGAAGCTTGTGAACCGCTGGTTGCTGGCTTGTCAGCTGGCTTATTAGCGGTTGATGAAGCCGGTTTGCTTGATGAAGCTTGTGAGTTCGATGTAGCTGGTTGAGCTGATGAACTTGCAGCTGCTTGATCGTGCTTACCACCATTTACGCTTGAGCTTGTAGCTGAACTAGCGTGTGATCCATGGTTAGCTGCTTGGCTTGAACCATTAGCTGTTGCATGGGTATCATTCGTTTTGTTATCAGCTTTGTTACCGCTCTTGTTGTCAGCTTTAGCACTTGAACCGTCGTTCTTAGCAGCTTGATTGCCGGCTTTGTCACTGGCTTTATCAGCAGTTGCATGACCAGCTGGCGTTGCGATTGAACTAGCCGTTGCATTTGGCATGATGCCTTGATTTACCATTGCATTGGCTTCAACTTGTTCAGCCGTTCTTGATGGTAAGGCAATCGGTGATACAAGAACCGTACCCATTAAGGCTGTTGCTAACCCTTTTTTGAATTTTTTACTTTTTTGATTACGATATTTTTCCACTCTTGAATAATTCATTTGATTACTCCCTTTCCTTAGTCTTAAAAGCCTAAATAACTACCTTAAAAATTATTTATATATAAGACGTCTATATAAAACGTTCCTTTTTTGTAAAATAAATACTGGCTTATATGTACCTACTAAAAAGGCTAATAAACCAGTATTTTTTATTGTTTTTAATTGTAATATTTACAATTGCAATAATCGGACGTTTTTTGCAAATTTATTTAGGAAAAGAATTGATGATATTGTAAATATTGCCCAAGGAAATTCCAGCATTTTCAGCGATTTTTGTTTTTGAAACTCCACCATCATTTAACTTGATGACACGTCGTTTTGTTTTCCTATTAATCTTATGTTTATTTGTCTTTTTTTAGACATCACAGGTTCGTTCACTAATCATATCAGATTCTAATTCTGCAAATGCACTCATAATTGTAAAGAAGCATTTCTCATTTGGAATTGTAGTATCAATATTGTCATGAACGATTTTATAATGACTGCGAATCTTAAAAACAGCTTTTCTAAACTCTTATCTACCAGTTAATGTTCGAGCATAATACAATTATTTTAGACATCTGCTCTTTTCTTATTCCTAAATCGAACTCTTCTAATAAAAATTCCAATAAGCGTAATTCCTGCAATTATCAGCATTCCATAGTATAAATGGCTTACTTTATAACTAACATCGATTACATTCTTCCCTTTCTTTAAAGTAATTTTAACTGTTCCCCTTTGACTTATTTCATACGAATAAAGGTGTCCATTAACACTTACTAGCGTCCCACGATATGCAATGATTGGTAAATCAACGGTCACATTTTTGTCTGTGTTGATAAAATACTTTTCCATATTAGGATAAAATTTACGCTGATAACTTAGTAATTTTCCATTCGAAATTACCGTTCCCTCTAAAATTGATGTTACATTTTTAAAGGCCTTTTTAGGAAAATAATCTTCTTCTCCTGTATTCGTGGATCCAGTAAATAGATTGGAGTAGTTAGCCTTATCGATAATTGAGCTAGGGATTTGTTGAGTTGATTGTAATTTTAAAAGATATTCTTGTTTCTCGTTAGTTATCCGATCCAGCGCTGGCTGAACTGATCCAAAATATCCTATAGTTCCGATAAAAATCATTCCCAACATAACCAGTACCTTTTTATACTTGCTTCTGGTTAAATTATGAACTGATTGACTAATTATATATGAAGCCGTAATCGCTAAAAATAGACTTGCATATGATAATAATCTATATGGGAATTGAATAATTCCTAAAGTATTTAATGCAATAGTATTATGAGACAGCGCACTCCAGTCAACAACCGTAGTTGATACAATCGCCAAAATTACCCCTACAATATAACAACTTAATTCCTTGCTAGAATTTCTTGTAAATATAATTCCAATAAATAGTGTGACAATTAGGGTAATTCCTAAGGTCTGGCCACAGGCAATACCCCCCCCCACATGTATTTTGTAAAGATCCATTTACTAAATCATCAAAACTATGTAAAAAATAAAATTGTTTCCGCGGAGCTTCAATATTCTGTCCCAAATAATCTGTTAAAAACGGAACAAATTCCCATCCTGCTAACAAAACCGTAACAAAAACACTTTTAAGTAAGTTAATCAATCTTTTAGCAGGTAATTTTTGAGTTAAAACTTTACACAGAAATAGTACAATACATAAAAAGGTCGCAATATAAACACTTAGAATGTGACTGAAACATAACAACGTCATTCCCATACTAAGAATCAACCATTTATCTTTATTTCCCCATAAAACATGGTAAAGCCCTAAGAATACTAATGGAATAAAGGTATACGCAACGTATTCACCATACACCCCATTCCAAATTCCAAGATATAGGTGATATGGCACAAGAGCATAAATCAACGCAAAGATAAAGCTCCGAAAATAACTCTTAGAAAAATCCAGCATTGAATAAAATGCAATCACTAAGGTTAAGAATAAAAACATTCCTACCCAAATATAGATCGACGTAATTGGGTTAAAAATAAATCTTAATAAAGCTAGCGGATATAAAAATACCGTCGGGTAAAATAGAAAATTGGCCACTCCAGTATGGTTAAAAGTATGAGTTGCGATAAAAGTAAATAAACTTCCTTGTTTCAGGTTCTGATAGATTTCGTTTGCTCGGGTTAAATGAAAACTACTATCAGATACTACGTTAAACTTGTTTATTTCTATAAAAGAAGACATAAATATGCAACTCAAAGCAAAAAAGATAAGAATAATCAATCCGTTTTTTAAAACTGTCTTTTTATCTCTCAAAATTATTTTCTCCTAACAAATCATTTTTCTTTTTCGTTTTCTTCATGATCAACATTCCAAACATAACTAGCCAGGTTATTAAACTAATTAGATTTGCCGCCTTTTCAATTACCGATCGCTGATATTTAACGCGAATTGTATTACTTTCTCCGTTACTTTTAACAGCCATAATTCCCCTATTATTATCAGAATTTAATAAAATTCCATTTTGATATGCTTTAAGCCCTTTGTAATAGCATAATGGTAAAGTTACTGATCCCTTATGCGTAAATGCTGAGCTTCTAAAAGCAAGCTCATTTGGTGAGCTAATAACTTCATTGTTATTTAACTTGACAGGCTTTTGATTTACAAATGCTACGTGATTAGCAACATTTCCCAAGGAATTCTGTGCACTGCTAGGAGTATATTGTGATATTCCCCAACTTGGAGATATTTTACTAATGTCTGTAATTCGAGGAGCAATTTTTTCGTATGAATAAACGCCCATCCCCCAAGGAATTAAAATCACTGCTAGAGAAACCATGCCAATAATATATTGATTTTTCTTCGTCATTAAAATTGAAATTAGATTTCCACCAACAACTGCTAAAAAGAAACTTGCTACCATCAAAGTTCTCCATGGAAATTGGATATTTTTCAATGGCGTCTCCCATGCTAACTTCCAAAATTGTGGTATGTATTGTAGAAAATATATCAACGCTCCTAAGACCAATAGTGACTTATTAACATTGTCTAATTTTTTAAACATAATAATTCCAATAACAATAACTAAAAATTCAGTTAGCCCAATTGTATATCCACCAACTAGTCCTGTTATTGGTGATTTAGCCAATTCATTTCCACAACTGCTAAATATGGTATTATAAAATTCTCTTTTCACCGAATAAACCTCTGGGATATTGGGAGCACCAGGAGTTACAATTTTCTGATAGCTACTTTGAATCAAAAATGGAACGGTAAAAGTTAGTGTGGCTGCTATAAATGTCAAAATAGCTTTAATTAATGCGATAAATCTTTCTTTAATATTTTTTCTTATAAAGAATAACAGTCCGATAAAAATTATTGTTAGGAATATAACCACAATAAGTGTAGATAGAATATGCGACAACATTATCGCTGCAAGCCCAAAAGCAAGATACGGCCAGTCTTTATAACGGCCCTTCATGACTGCATACAAGCCATAAAAAGCTAATGGTAGAAAGGTCATTCCTAATGCTTCACCAAGAGCAAAACGTGTTGTCATATCAATAAATCGATAACAACTAAAGGTGTATATAATGCTAATCCAAATTGCGGTTGATTTTTGCCATAATTTCTTAGAAACAATATACGTAAATGTAAGCGTTAAAAATGTAAAAAAGATCATTCCAGCGTAAATTCCCTTTACTGTACTGTGAAGAATCATTGAGAAAATAGCAAAAGGAATGATTGTTAATTGCGGATAAAAAATTCCAATTGGATATCCGAATTTTCCAAAGGTATATGTATATATTTGAGGCAAACTTCCTCTTCTTAAACATTGACTTAGCTCTTGAATCCGATTAATATGAAAAGCTAAATCATCGCTCATTCGCAAATGACATATTGGTAACACAAAAAGGATACTAAAAAATATAAACATGAGATATACAGGTACATCGGTTTCTTTTAACTTTTTCAAAATATCTTCTCTCCTTTAACCTAATTCCTATCCCGACTCAACAAAATAAATCCGATACTTGATACCAGCATCAGCAAGCAGTACCAACTATATGGCACAATCTGCATTGGCGAAATCTTCGCCAACCCCGCAGCGACCAGTAACTGTCCGCCATACGGAATCAATCCGTTAAAGGCACATGAAAAGGTAACCAGGTCGCTTGCGATCCGTGGGGCTGAAATTCCAAACTGATCACCGATGTCTTTGGCAAGAGGGCCCGCCGTGATGATTGAAACGGTGTTATTCGTTGTAATAATGTCCAGTAAACTTACCAGCCCGGCAATCGCAAACTCGCCGCCCTTTGCGGACTTAATTTTGCGGGTCAGTGCATTGATGATCCAGTCGATTCCGCCCAGATAATCCATTAAGGCGACTAAACCGCCAACCAAAATCGCAATCAATGCCATGTCTTCCATGCTCATCATTCCGTTGTGAATAACCGTCATTGATTTTACAAGTGAAAAATCGCCATGAAAGACGCCAATTGCAACCCCGGCCAAAATCCCCAAGGTCAATACTAAAATAACGTGCATCCCCGTAAATGAAAGAACAATAACCAAAATATACGGCAAAAGATTCAACAAATCATAGGGATGATTTCCGCTTAAATGCACTCCTTGGCCCACTGGTTGCATTGCTAACAAAACCAAGTTAACAATGATTGCCGGCAAAAGCATCGCGATGTTCGTTTTAAACTTCTTCATCATACTGACATCCTGGGTCCGCGTTGCCGCAATTACCGAGGCCGAGATCATCGACAAATTATCGCCAAACATCGCACTTCCAACGACCGTTCCGCAAAATAATGCCATGTTGCCGTGAATTTTCAACGCTAAGGAAACTCCGATCGGCATTAATGCCGCCACGGTCCCCATTGAGGTTCCCATTGCGAAACTGATAATACAACCGATCACAAATAACCCGGGTAATATTAACTTGACTGGCAAAATATCCAATCCCAGGTTGGTAACTGCATCAACTGCGTGCATCCCCTTCGACACGCCATAGAATCCACCAGCAAGCAAAAAGACGATTACCATTAAGATCAGGCCATCATCTCCGCCGCCAACACAATACTTTGTCACCCGTTCCGCAAACGTTGTCCGGTCGACTTCGCCCTTTCGATGCATCATCAATGCCACAGCCGATGCGATCAAAATCCCGATCATCAATGGCATACTGTTAAAATTTTGAGTTGAAACGCCTGTAATAATATACAGCACCAAGAAAGTAAGCAACGGAACAAGTCCCCAGAAACTTCCTTTACCGTGTTTCTGTTCCATGATATTACCTCTTTGCTTTTTAAATCACTTTTCCTATTATCGCCCAAAATGTTCTAAAAAAACAAGACCTGTCAGCCAGCGCTCCAATGACGCCAACTACCAGGCCTTGTGAAAAGGAAGTATATTTAGGATATTATTTTAGGATTGTAATTTCATCTTCCACCATTTCAAGAGGGATAGAAATCAGTGGAATATATTTATGAATTACTATGTCTATAATACTAATGACGACCTATGAATTATCTGTGAACGTTCTGCTATGAAATCATAACTTTTCCTTGGAGTTCGATAAGCAAAGCTTTCACAATTAAATTACTTCCTAACTTCTTAACCCCGTTAATTCCGCACTCTTCCGCGGATTATCCAATGAGCTCATCATTTCATCCTTCAATGCAGCGTAAATTGGACGGCCGCCAAGCCAATCATTAATAACGTATGCGATTAACGTTACAACCAGCAACGGCATCATGTGTTTAATACTGCCGACCATTTCTGAAATCAAGACAACGGCCGTAAACGGTGCTTTTTCAATCGCACCAAAGTAAGCAGCCATCGCATAAATTACGATGTTCAAGAAGTAACCCTTTGCCAATAATCCGGCATGGATCATGATACTTGCATAAAGGGCGCCGCTCGTTGCTCCCAAAACTAAAATCGGCATGAAAATTCCACCCGGCGTTGATGCCCCGTATGAAATCATCGAAAAGACAAACCGAATAAGCAACAACAGAGCGACAAAACCAATTGCTGGTAAGTGGTCACTTAAATAATTAATAAAATGCGGACTCGTTAAGTCTAAGATGAAGTTGTGACTTCCACCTAAGATCTTAACGTAATACAGCCCAATCGGAATTACCAACAGCAATGGAACAATACTGTGCCATGCTTTTGGAATAATGGTCAATTTGCCGTACCACTTTGGCAGACTTAAGATCACCCGTTGGTACAGGTTTCCAAATAACCCCAAAATAATTCCTAAAATAATCAATTGCCAGTAATCCTTAACCGGAACACTGTAATCATAGATAAAGTGTAAACTTGGTGTTAACCCGAAGAATAAGAGGGTCACTAAGTCTGAAGCAACTGCAGCCGCCAACGCAGCCAACCAAACCGTTGCTGAGGCAAACCCCAAGGTGATTTCTTCAACCAAGAAAAGCGCGCCCGCTAATGGGGCACTGAAAGCAGCTGATAATCCGGCTGCAATTCCGCATGCCAACATGATATTCCGGTCTTGTTTATCACCATGGAATACTTCTTCTGAAAACCCTTGACCAATGCAGGCTCCCATTTGAATACATGGACCTTCCCGCCCAAGAAACAGTCCTGGACAAATTGCCAGTAATCCGCCAACAAACTTCCGCCACAGTGCGGCCCACCAATGCATTTCAAGTTGGCCATCCATTACCGCTTCAATTTGCGGAACACCTGATCCTTTAACGTAAAACAACTGCGGCCGGATAATAAATCCAAGCACGATACATAAAATAATCGTCGCAATTACGTATATGATAATTGTCTTTGGATGGGCTACCATATAGGGATAAATGAAATATAATCCCTTCATCGTCTTATCAATAATCAACCGGAAAATACTTACAACCACTCCAGTTACCAAGCCGACCAAAATTCCTTTAAAAACGTATAACAGGTTACGGCTTGTAAACGGCTTATGCAAAATTTCCGTTACACTTAATTTGCCCATAACTAATCCATTCCTTTTCCTATAGCATCCATTTCCTATTCTAAAAGATATGACAAAATATTTGAAATATTTATTGGTGATTCTGGATAACGATTTTTAATCGGTCTTAATTGGTCAATAAAAAATAAGAATACGGTTCTAATCCGCATCCTTACTGATATTTGATCTCTTTTTTCAGATAAATTATTGTTGATTTTTAATTATGATTTTCGAATTTAAATTTGCTCCATGGCTTGATGTAATCGAGCATAAAAATTTCATTTTCGGGAATTCGGCCAACCAGATTTTTCCGCGAATCCTGATGCGGTTCCAAAACGATCTGTAATTCATTTTTATACCGGCCAAACTCATCATTGCCGATAACAATATCCCCGCGTTTGAATTCGTGTTCATTATCATGCGGCGGGTTCGGCTGATCAGCGTATTTGACCCGAACCTGCGTTGACCGAATCGTCATTACGGTAATGTCGCCCCGGCGGAAATGAAGGTTATCTTCCAAAATCGTCTTTTCAATTGGATTGACTTCCGGAACATAAGCAACATCTAAAGTGATGCAGTAACGGTCAAGCGTTGCTAAACTTTCCAGTTCTTCATCCGAAGCATAGCAGTTTCCAATAATGACCGTATCGATCAGTCCCGTTGCAAATAAGTGCTTAGCCTGAACGGCGATTGGCAAATGCCGGTGCATTTCAAGGGTCGGCAACCCATCGTTTACGTTCCACGGACCGCCTTGAGTCAAAGCATCTTGACTTGTAACAAATGCCGATGTCTTGATCCCATGTTTTTTGAACCGCTGACTGCATTTAACAAAGAAACCATACGGCAATCCACTGCCTTCTTGCGGGTAAAAGTTATGGCACCCGTAAATGTACGGAACGTTTGCTTCATACGATAAAATGTTGTCCAAGTAAGCAACGTTATTGCTCATGTTCAATTCAATGTTTAACCCATACGGATTATATGAAATCAATGATTCCTTCAAGCCGTCGAAGCCTTCATCAAGCCGAATTCCGCTGGCCCCAAGATCGGCAAAGAATTTTAAATCATCGTATGAAATTCCAAGTTGCTTAAAAATTCCCGGATTAATGTCTAAAATGACTTCAAAACCGTGATCACGTGCAAAGCTAATAATGTTTTTAAATTTAGCCGCCGTTGCTTCTTTGCCGTCTTGAACTTCAAGCATACTCATAAATAACCGTATGAATCCTAAATCGGCTGCTTTTTTGATATATGCCTTATCCTTTTCCGGATCACTATGGTCGGGATAAACTGAAATTCCCAGTTCGCGTTTCATGTGAAAACTCATCCTTTCTTAATGAAAAAGGTGCAGTTAAGCTTTTCCCTGCACCTTTTTGTGATTTATTTTTCTAATTTTGCAATTCGTTCATACATATCAACCATTTCACCAGCAAGATCCCGGAACGTAATGGCGTTCATCAAATGATCTTGAGCATGAACCGTTAACAATGTTACCGGTTGGTGATCGCCTTGAGCTTCTTTAGTTAACATTTCCGTTTGCGAATTGTGAGCTTCGTTCAAAGCTTGGTCCGCTGCATCTAATTTTTTATGAGCTTCTTCAAAATCACCTTTTTTGGCAGCCCGAATTGCTTCAAAGGCAAATCCCTTGGCGTTGCCGCCGTTCATGATCAAGCCCATTGTTGCTTCTAAGTTTGGTTGTTCTTCAGCCATTAATTATCTCTCCTAGTATCAGATTAGCCTTCGATCAAGCTGATTGCTTGGTTTAAGACCTTTTCACCGTCCATCATGCCGTATGCTTGCATGTCGATAACGGCCAATGGAATATCATTGCCTAAGCTGTTCTTACGGCCTTCAAGCATTCCTTTAAAGTCATCTTGCATGTAACTAACTTGCGGTCCAAGCAAAACGCAGTCAATTGTCTTTGAATCCAATTGCGCACGCGCATCACTTGCAGCCGTTGCAAAAATGTCGGCATCAATGCCCTTTTCCTTTGCTGCTGCCTGCATTTTTGTTACTAACAAACTTGTACTCATTCCTGCTGAGCAGTTTAACATAATTGTGTATTTAGCCATTTTATTCACCTCATAAATCTTAATATTCTAGCTTTGATAGCGCTTTCTTCACACTTAAATTATAGCACCTTCACCATAACTTGAAAAGCATTATCAAAATATTTAAATGTGATTTAAGCTTGCGTTTCCGCCTTCTTGGTATTTGCCATTTGAGCCTGAGCTTTGCGCTTATCAGCCTTCTTGAAGAAGTATACGTATACCAATGAATCAACTGCAATCAAGACAACCTGCAATACAGCCCCTGAAATATGACCGGTTGCCAAGTAACCTGAAATAATTGCTGGAGTTGTCCATGGAACCATGATTCCAATCGTTTTAGCAACGATTCCGCTAGCCATTGCAAAGTAGGTGATCAAAACATTCAATAATGGAGCCACGATAAATGGAACCGCGATGAACGGGTTCATAACTACCGGGAACCCAAAGACTAATGGTTCATTGATGTTGAAGAATGCCGGAGCAATTTCCAACTTAGCCAATGTCTTGTATTCGTCACTCTTGGCAAACATGATCATCATAATTGCAAGTCCTAATGTGGCCCCCTGAACCACCAATGTGAACAAAGTTATCAAAGAATTGTTGGGTAACAATGTTTGGTAATGCTTTGTGAGCGGCAAAGGCAACTGCATTTTGTTGCATGGCTGCTAACCAAATTGCCGTCATCACACCTGAAACAACGTTGGCCCCGTGAATCCCGAAGATCCATAAGAATGAAACTAAGAATTCACAAATCAATGCGCCTGGTAAACTTGTTCCAACAACTGATAATGGCTTGAAAATGAATTGCATCAGGTTTGGAATGGTCTCAATCGGTGTGAATGAAACTCCCATCCGAATCACCCAAACAAGCAATAAGCAGAAGAAACCTGGGAACAAGGCTGTAAATGAATCACTTACAGCTGGTGGTACGCTGGCTGGCATCTTGATCGTGATCTTCTTATGAACCATCCAAACGTAAAGGTCAGTTAAGAACAGCCCGATAATAATGGCAATAAATAATCCGGTTGATCCTAATTGATCCAACGGAATCCAAAATGTGCCATCCTTGTGCATTGAAAATGGAATCGTCAGGAAGAACCCGCACATCGCAACCAGTGCGGCTGGAAGCGGTGCAACGTCGCCGTAACTCTTAGTCAGGTTATATGAAATCCCGATTACCGCAATTAATCCCATCAAATCAAATGAAGCATATGTGATCTGTTGGATAACGACATTCCAGTGCGGTCCGAATGTGTGCGCCATAAATTTCAAGTATCCTTGGATTGGAAATTGTCCAATGATCATGAACACCGATCCAATTACGATCAACGGAACGGCTTGAGCGATTCCATCCCGCAACGCGATCATATGGCGTGAATTGGAAATCTTACCAATCACTTTCATTACTTTATCTTTCATATTTCCCTTTGAAGACATTTGCTTCATCCCCTTAAAATATACTCACGCAAACGTTGACCCAAATAATATTAAAATTATTACTGAATGATTGCATTATTATGACAACGCTTACATTTTTAATTTAACATAAAAACCAAGGAATGCTTGATTTTTATAAATTAACTACTACTTGTTTTCCATTGCCAATCCTTCTTGAATCTTCTTTTTATCAGCCTTCTTAAAGAAGCCAACGTAGATCAAAGCATCAACTGCCAAGCAGACAATTTGAGTAATTGCGCCTGAAATGTGACCAGTTGCCAGGTACCCTGAAATCACGACTGGTGTCGTCCATGGAACCATGACCCCGATTGTCTTGGCACATAATCCGGTTGCCATTGCCCCGTAAGTGATCAAAACGTTTGCTAATGGTGCGATGATAAATGGCAATGCAATGTAGATGTTCATAACGATTGGGAACCCGAAAATCAACGGTTCGTTAATATTGAAGAATGCGGGAGCGATTTCCAGTTTGGCCAAAGTCTTATATTCATCACTCTTCGCAAACATGATCATCATGATTGCCAATCCTAATGTAGCACCAGCACCCCCGATGTGAACAAAGTTATCAAAGAACTGTTAGGTAACAATGTGTGGTAATGCCTTGTGAGCAGCGAAAGCAGCTGCGTTTTGTTGCATGGCTTGTAACCAGAAGGCCATCATGATTCCAGAAACAACGTTGGCCCCGTGAACCCCGAATAACCATAAGAATGAGATCAAGAATTCACAAAGCAATGCGCCTGGCAAACTTGTTCCAACGGCTGAAATCGGCTTGAAAATAAATTGCATCAAGTTTGGAATGGTTTCGATTGGAGTAAATGAAATTGCTAACCGAACGATCCAAACAAGCAACAAGCAGAAGAAGCCTGGGAATAAGGCTGCAAATGAGTTACTTACAGCTGGTGGAACACTGGCAGGCATCTTGATCGTGATGTGCTTGTGAATCATCCAAACATAAAAATCAGTTAAGAATAACCCGATAATAATTGCAATAAATAAACCAGTTGAACCTAATTGAGCCAACGGGATCCAGAACGTGCCATCCTTATGCATTGTAAATGGAATTGTTAAGAAGAACCCACACATTGCAACTAAACTTGTTGGTAACGGATCAATGTCCTTGTAACTTTTAGCTAAATTATATGAAATTCCGATAACCGCAACTAACCCCATCAAATCAAATGACGCAAATGTAATTTGTTGGATCACAACGTTCCAATGCGGTCCAAACGTGTGCGCCATGAACTTCAAATAAGCTTGAATCGGGAATTGCCCGATAATCATAAAGACTAATCCGATAATGATCAACGGAACAGCTTGTGCGATCCCATCACGCAAAGCAACCATGTGCCGGGATGATAAAATTTTACCAACGACCTTTAACAAGCGGTCTTTAAACCCTGGCTTTCCAGTAGCCATCCTAATCACTCCTTGCTATATTCAATCGTCAAAATTTCCAATAACGTAAAATCTGATTAATATAATTAATTTAATTAACTCGCCGATTCCTAAAATTTTGACTCTTAAAGCCTAAGGTGCAACAAACTTTCAAAAGTCTTTCCCAGAATCTTTACTTTTGAATAATAAATCATTACAAATCACGAAATGGTTAATTATTAGCTATTTTAACAATTTTGAAAACGTTTACTGCGTTGAATTAGTATAGACCAATCACATTTACATGTAAACCCTTAAATTAATTAATCCTGGATTATTATATGATTCATCGCTGATAATTAGAAATTGGTTAGGCCATCAATGTTAACGTTTTCATTTTTAAATATGATTATTATTCCGTTAATTGCGAATGATCATACCAATTTAGCAAACTGATTAAGTTTATTTCTGCTTTTCCGAAGAATAAATCGATCCAAATTAATTGATAAAATTCGGAATTAGATTTTGAAAAAAGTTCTTAAAATTTTTATTAAGGCATTGGGAAACCAATTTTTAAGCCCTACGTTCCTTTATTTTCAAGTACGCTGCCGAATTATATAAATTAATTTAATTAACTGTTTCTGACCAATCGGTGCGCTTCTATAAACATAGAAAGGTAACCTTTCAAATCTTCGAATCTATTATGGGGAGGAATTTTGATGAAAGCAGCTGTTGTGCGGCCAAATTCAGATGACTATGCTGATATTAAGGATGTTAAGTTACGTCCAATTAAGGATAACGAGATTTTAGTAAAAATGGAGTATTGCGGTTTATGCCACACCGACCTGCACGTTGCAGCGGGTGATTTCGGACCGCATCCTGGAAGAATCATCGGGCATGAAGGAATTGGCCGCGTTAAGGAAATCGGAAAAGAAGTTACCGGGCTTAAAGTCGGCGATCGCGTTTCAATCGCTTGGTTAGCCGGTGCATGCGGCCGGTGTGAATACTGTGGAAACTCTTTGCCGTTCGGTTCAAAACGCCGGTTATAACATGGATGGCGCAATGGCCGAAGAATGCATTATTAGAGGCGACTTTGCCGTTAAAGTTCCTGAAAAATTAGACCCGATCCAAGCAAGTTCAATTACTTGTGCCGGCGTAACAACTTACAAAGCATTAAAGACCTCCGGAATCCGTCCCGGTCAATGGGTTGCGGCGGTTTAGGAAACTTAGCAATTCAATGGGCTAAAAATGTCTTTAAGGCGCATGTATTAGCCGTTGATATTAACGATGACAAATTGGAATATGCCAAGGAAGTCGGTGCTGACTTAACCTTCAATTCAAAGAATGCTGATTCCGGAAAATTTGCTCACGATCAATTTGGCGGTGCCCACGCCGCGATCGTTACGGCGGTTTCGCAAATCGCATTTGACCAAGCCGTTGATAGTTTACGCGCTGGCGGAAAGGTCGTTGCGGTTGGTTTACCAAAAGGCAAGATGGGATTATCAATCGTTAAGACCGTCCTTGACGGCATCCAAGTTGCCGGCTCACTAGTCGGAACCCGTCAAGATTTAAAAGAAGCCTTCGATTTAGCTGCCGATGGTGCAATCAAGCCGATCGTATCAGTATGCAAATTAGACGAAGTCAATGAGATGATCGATAAAATGAAGAACGGCGAAATTAAAGGTCGGAAAGTCATCAAATTCGAATAAAACTTGATTAAATAGCAAAAAGCCATTTCAGCGATTAGCGTTGAAATGGCTTTTTTTGTTGCTATTTTATTCCTGGTTAACTGCGTCAATAAACTTCATAAATGCTTGGTGTCCCTGTTCATCCCGCTTGAAGACCCCTGCATCTTCAAGAACCCGGACAAAGACCTTTCCGATTTCATCTTGAACAATCGCATGAACGTTTTGGTCATTCAAAGCTAATGATTTCTTTTTAATTTCGTCTGCCCATTCACGATGGTAATCAGCGATTTGATTATCCTTACCGAGCAAATACTTTTCAACTTCTTGCATTTCCTTCTTTAAACGCGGCGGTAAGATTGCTAACCCCATAACTTCGATCAGGCCGATATTTTCCTTCTTGATATGCTGAACATCTTTATGAGGATGGAAAATTCCATCTGGATATTGAGCAGATGTTTGGTTATCACGTAAAACAAGGTCAAGTTCATACTTTCCGTTCCGCATCCGCGCAATTGGGGTGATCGTATGATGCCATTCGCCGTTTGACTGAGCAACAACTGATACTGACGTGTCGGTGTAATGATTCCACTTTTGCAAAATTTTATCTGCTAAGTCAAAAATCTGATTCATGTTTGAACTTGTTAATCGAATTACTGACATTGGCCACTTAACGATCCCGGCTTCAACATTTTCAAAGCCAGCAAATTTGATTGGCGTTTCAATCGGAGCCGTTTCCATCGCAAACGTGTGCCGCCCGCCTTGATAATGTTCATGCGATAAAATCGAACCGCCAACAATTGGAAGGTCAGCATTACTGCCCGCAAAATAACCCGGAAACTTTTGAACGATCGTCAATAATTGCTTAAATGTTTTTTTATCAATTACCATTTCTTCATGAACAGAATCTAAAAAGATACAATGTTCATTGAAGTAGGCATATGGTGAATACTGGAATCCCCATTGATGACCATCAATATTAAGCCGGATGATGCGGTGATTGGTCCGTGCCGGATAATTGATTCGTCCTTGATACCCTTCATTTTCCATGCAAAGGTTGCATTTCGGGTAACCGGAAGCCTTCATTTTCTTTGCAAGCGCAATTTGCTTTGGGTCTTTTTCAGGTTTGGAAAGATTAATGGTAATTTCAATGTCACCATATTCACTTGGATGTTTGAAGTAAATATTTTTCGCAATCGCCTTCGTTTTAATATAGTCATTTCGTTTACTTAAATCATAAAATGCAGCAATCGCTTTTTGCGGTGAAATTTGATATTCATCCCAGAAGCGCCGGTTTACAATACTCGGAGCCGGCGTAATAAAGTCCATTAATTCTGCTCCAAGATTATCCTGCTCATTAACAGTGTCACCAATCTTTTGATTTTGAACAGCAACTCGAACCAGTTGATTTTTCAATTCAATCAAGTCATCCGTTTCTGGAGCAACTGGAATATTTTCTTCCCCCACAAGGTTTAAAACCCGATTCTTCAAGTAATTGCGGTCAAGACTTTCATAGTCGCTTTCTTCGATTACTCCATTTACAAATGAATCAACAAGTGTCATTACCTTTTTCATTTTTTAATCCTCTTCTCTTAAACGGTGAGCACCATCAACAATTTCGACTGTATAGAATCGAGGTGCATATCCGATCTTTTCCTCATAAATTTTACCAACGTTTTTTTCAAATTCGTTTACCTTGTCCTTAGAAATGAGCGCAATTCCGCTGCCGCCAAATCCCGCACCGCACATGCGAGCTCCTAAAACGCCCGGCTGCTTCCATGCTGCATGGACAAGCGTATCTAATTCTACCCCGCTTACCTCATAATCGTATTGAAGTGAGACATGGGAAGCATTTTGAATTCTCCCAAACTCTTGAAGGTTATCATTATCCAATGCTTCTTTTCCCAATAGACAACATTGGTTTTCAAATACAATATGACGAACACGCTGGAGGTGCCGACTATCAAGTTCACTCATGTGTTTAATCAAGTCTGCTTCGGTTACCTCACTTAGTGAATTAATTTTCATATCTTTTTGGAAAACTGTCAGTGCTTCATTACACTCCTTCACCCGCTCGTTATATTTCGAATCAACCAATGCCCTTGGCTTGTTGGTATTCATAATAACAAGTGCATTATCACCTAAATCAACTGGAACGTACTCATAATTTAAATCAGCAGTATTTAGTAAAATTGCGTGATCTTTTTTCCCTTTTCGAATGATAAATTGATCTAAAATTCCAGAATTAAGTCCTAAATATTTGTTTTCGGTATCGACCCCCATCTTAATTGCTTTAAGATCATCTAACTTATAACCAAATAATTCTTCAATCATTCCACAAAAAAGCATTTCAATTGAAGCCGATGAGGATAACCCTGAGCCCCCCTGCGGAAGGTTACCCCAAATATAAATATCCATTCCAGCATCAATTTTGTATCCATTTTGCTCAAAATAATGGATAATTCCCTTCGCATAATTCGTCCATTTTGCTTCTGGGTTGTACTCTAGATGGTCTAAATCACCTGTAATAATTCCTTCTTTTTTGAAATTACCCGAAAAGAACTTCAGCTGCCGATCATCTCTTTTACGAATCGCACCCCATGTTCCTAAAGAGATTGCACATGGAAAAACATAACCACCATTATAGTCTGTGTGTTCTCCCAGCAAGTTTACTCTTCCGGGTGAAAAATACAGTACGTCTGGATCAGCTTGATAAACTTCTTTAAAATTCATTTTTAATTCCTGCGAGTTCATTAAATCACTCCTTCCTTTAGTAACCTTTCATTTTTATTATACTTAATTTAGTAAATATTTCCATATGTTTTTACTAAATATTTTTATGATATAATTTAGCTAGAAACACAAGAAGGAGTTATTTATGGCTACTATTAAAGACATTGCTAATTTAGCCGGCGTATCACCCGCTACGGTTTCACGCGTTTTAAATTACGACGAAACCCTATCGGTTAGTGAAAAAACACGTAAAAAGATTTTACTAACGGCTGAAAAACTCGAATATCGTAATAATCGTAAAAAAAATAGTAAAAACAAAGCAATTAAAATTGCCATTGTTCAATGGTGTACCCAAGAAGAAGAACTCAATGACCTCTATTATTTTTCAATTCGGAACGGGGTTGAAAAACAATGTACCGAACTTGGATACTCATTTGTCCGCGTTTTTTATAATGATAGTCTTGATAAAATTCAAAGAGTTGACGGCATCATTGCAATTGGAAAATACAGCGCCGCTGAAATTAAAAATTTCGAAAAGATTAGTCCTAACATTGTTTTTATTGACCAAGATACCTTATTATATAACCACACTTGCGTCTTACCCGATTTTCAAAACTCAGTAATTAATGTCATCAATCACTTTATTGAATGTAATCAGAAAAAAATTGGTCTTTTAATTGGGAAAGGGTCAACAAAAGATGGCCAGGAGATGAGTGATGACCGTTTTCATATTTTTGAGAACTATATGTGGGACCGTAAGCTATACAATTCTGACTACATCTTTATTGGTAAATTCAGTGCCGATTCTGGTTATCAAATGGCTCAAAAAGCAATTTCACAACTTGGTGAAAAGCTTCCCCAAGCATTTTTTGCTGCAAGCGATGCAATCGCAATTGGAGCGGTTAAGGCCTTCCAAGAGGCCAACATTAACATTCCTAAACGTGTAAGTATCATTTCATTTAACGATACTTCGATTGCGAAATACACGTATCCGGCATTAAGCAGCATTAAGGTTTATACCGAAGAAATGGGAATTGAAGCAGTCAATAAAATTCAAACTATAATTTCGGCAACCAAACCTCGTCCTGCAGAAAAAACAATTATTAAAACTGATCTCGTTATTCGTGATAGTAGTCTATAAAACACAAAAATTGCTGGCTCACTGAATGCGAGCCAGCAATTTTTTATTCTTCTAGCATTGGATTAGTAATTTTTTCGCGGAAAAAGTTTGTCAAAGGTCCCATGCAAAAAGCAGTCAATACCGTTCCAATTCCAACCGTTGCACCAAAAATAAAGCCAATCAGTACACAGAAAGAGTCGGTTATTATCCGACAAAACTTAAATGGAACCACCTGTTGGCGATCAGACGCAATCAATGCCCACGCATCATACGCTGATACTCCTAGATCTGCCGAAAAATATAAAGCCGCAGAAAAACAGGTAAATATCAATGAAACCGCCATGATTCCAAAACGGGCAAATAACCCGGGAAATGGAATTAAACTATTAAGAAGATGATGCATCATATCCGCTGCACCACCGGTCAACAAAAGATTGATAACCGTTGCAATTCCAATATAATGTTTATCGATCAAAAAAATTCCTAGTAATAAAATTCCTGTAATCACAACATAAAATACGCTGTATCGTGATTTAAATAAGTTGGCAATTCCCGTTACAAAGCTCGTAAATGGGTCAGTTCCAAGATTGGCTTTCTGCAATCCACCTACACAAAGTCCCGTAATAATTACCCCGAAAAATGCCATGATAACTCTACGTTTTTTAATTGTCATTTCTTCTACTTATCACAAAAGGAAGCAATTGCTCGCTTCCTTTAAATCTAAAAGATTATTCAACTAAAATTTAACTTCTTGTCCATTAACCTTCACTGAATATGTTAAGTCTTTCAAGTTAGCTTCCATAACAGCTTTTCGACTACCGTCCGCACTCAAACGTGAAATAATGATTGAGTGTTCGTCTGGAGTTTCAACATCGATTGAACCATCTAAGTCAAATGCGGCTTCGTTATTCCGGAACGATAGCAGTTTTAATAATGAAGCAACAACCGGGCGTTTAACTTCTTCAGCAACCTCTTCTTTAGTGTAGTAATGCCGGTTAATATTCCGTCCTTCTTTTGTTTCCTCAAGCAACTTGATATCGTTCTTTCCGGCAAGCAACCCAACATAGTATACTTGCGGAATTCCCGGTGCAAAGACTTGAATCAACCGCGACATGAAGTACCGCCGATCGTCATCTCCAAGAGCTGAATAGAATGTCGTGTTGATCTGATAAATATCAAGGTTATGATACTCTGCACTTGAATACTTCTTCTTTACGTTTGCTCCGATCTTATATAATTCACTAGTTGTAAAATCAATTTGATCTTGCGTTAAAATATCCCGTGCATCGACCACTCCAATCCCATCATGGGTATCAAGGGTTGTAAACTGCTTCATTGGACTCATCGTTAACCATTTGGCAAGCTGATCGGTCTTCCCACTATAAATTGAATAGAGCGTAACCATTGGTAAGGCAAAGTCATAAACAAAGTATCCATGATCTGAAATCTTAAATGGCATACTGTAATGTTCATGAATTTCAGGTAAAATTTCAGCCTTCTTAGCTTTAACAATCTCGTCAACTTCGTTTAATAAATCCCAGATTTCAGGTTCAACAAAGAAATCATTGGTTCCAAATTTCTTAACCGCATATGCAAACGCGTCAAGGCGAATAATGTCAGCGCCGTGATCAATTAAGCTTTCAAGGGTTGATTTAATGAAATCCTTTGTTACCTGTGTCCGAACGTCCATATCAATTTGCTCTTCGCCGAAGGTATTCCAGAGCTTTTCCGTTGTTCCATCATCAAAATGAATTTCTTGGTATGGCGCCCGGTCTTTCCGTTTATAAATCAAATCAATATCTTCTTGAGTTGGGTGTCCTTCTGGCCAAAACTTATCCCAACTTAAGAACAAATCTGCCCATTTGCTGGCATCTTTATTCCTCTTGAAATCTTTATAATATTCTGATTGACGCGAAATATGATTGATCATAAAGTCAAACATTAAATAATACTTCTCGCCTAACTTTTCAACGTCTTCCCATGTTCCGAATTGTGGATCAACATCTTTGTAATCGACCGGTGCAAAGCCCCGATCACCCGTTGAAGGGAAGAACGGCAATAAGTGAACCCCGCCAATTGCATCCCCAAAGTTTTGTTCCAAGACTTCGGTTAATTCTTTGATGTTTTTTCCTAAACTATCCGGATAGGTAATCAACATTGCTTTATTCTTTACTGACATTTATATTCTCCATTCTTTCTTAATCAATTATTTCAATCTTAATCGATTGCCTTAAAATGATAACTGCTGCTTGCATAATCATGATGGTAAAGCGGATCAAAGAACCCGGTATTCATTAATTCGTCGCCACCAAAGATTTCTTTCGTTTCAACGTTTTGATAATGCTTTTGCGGATCAAGTCCAACTAATTTAGTAATCGTTGACAATGCTTGAGCATCTGCCATTGTTTGGAATTGTTTTACTAAAACATCTTTCTTGTCTGGTGAAACAAACATCCATGCACATTCATTTGATGTATATGGACTCTTCAAACGGTAGAAATCGCCAAATTGAACAAGATGGCGGATTTCTTTATATTCAGCAACTTGTTTTGTTACCATTGCTTTTTCGTCATCACTCATTTGAGTCAAGTCTAATTCATATCCAAAGACACCGCTCATTGCACAGTTCCCACGGGTTTCAAATGATGTTTGCCGCCCGGTTTGTTGGTTTGGTGAAACTGAAACGTGAGCCGTCATTGTTGACGTTGGATAGACGTATGACGTTGCATATTGGATCCGTTGACGGGCAACTGCATCCGTATTGTCACTTGTCCATGATTGCGGCATGTAATATGCCCAACCGGTATCAAAGCGGCCGCCACCACCTGAACAACCTTCAAAGAGAATTTCAGGGAAGTCACTCGTGATTTGATCAACCATTTCATACAAGCCTAAAACATAACGGTGATATACTTCACCTTCTTGATCAGCCGGTAATTTAACTGAATAAATATCTGATAAGTGTCGGTTCATATCCCACTTGACATAATCAACATCATTTTCCCGTAAAATCTTTTCAACCTGGCCGATAATGTTGTCACGGACATCTTTCCGAGTCAAATCAAGTAAATATTGATTCCGAGATGGTGATGGTTTCCGTCCGGGAACAGCCATCATATAATCTGGATGTTCACGGTACAAATCGGAATCAATTGAAATCATTTCAGGTTCAAACCACAAACCGAACTTAAGGCCTTTATCATGAACGTAATCTGCAAAGTGCTTCAAGCCCTTTGGAAACTTCTTCTGATCAACATACCAGTCACCCAATGATGAATTATCGTCATCACGATGACCAAACCAGCCGTCATCAAGAACAAACATTTCAATGCCAAGTTTTTGAGCTTCGTCAACAATCGGCGTTAATTTTTCTTCGGTAAAGTCCATAAAGGTTGCTTCCCAGTTATTAACTACGATTGGTCGTTCTTGATCACGATACTTTCCGCGAACAACCCGTTCTTGAATCAAATGATGGAATGCTTGGCTCATTCCATTAAATCCTTTGTCAGAGTACACAATCAAACTTTCAGGTGTTTGAAACTCTTCGTTTGAAGTCAATTTCCAAGCAAAATTGTAGTCATTGATTCCGCATGTTACCCGGGTTTGTTGAATTTGATCGCGTTCAACTTCAATTGCGAAGTTGCCGGAATAAACTAGGTCAAATCCATAAACTTCACCATTCATTTCATCCGTATTCGGTGAACATAGTGCAACAAAGTTATTCATTTGGTGACTTGTTGTTCCCCGCCGACTTTCATATTTACGAACGCCCCGATTTAAGTGAACACGTTCCATATCACGTTCATTAACGTGAGCACCTGGGAAACTAACAACATCCAACGGTTGATTTGGCAAATCAATTTGCATTGATGCTACCTTATCGAGATAAACGGCTGCATCCCCGTTGTTCTTTACCTGAGTCGACCGGGCAATCACTGCCCGATCATGATAAATTGTATACAGCAATGTCACTTCAACATCTGAAACTTGATCTTTAAGAGTAACATAAAGGGTTTCCGCTTCATCGTCAGATTCAACATAAGTTGCTGGCAGGCCTTTTAACTTCGGTTTTCCGGCTTCGATCCGATAACCCTGATATTCAAACCGTGAGGCCCGTGATCCGTTTTCTTGGCGAACAATTACCGCCGGCGTGCGATAATCACAAATTCCGCTTGTACTGTATTCTTGCATTAAGGTATCTGGTGAAAATGTCCGGTCTAATGATCCGGGAAGGTTTCCAGAAAAGCCCCGGTCAATTCGAGGGTAATTCATTTCGCCATGATATTCATTAATTCTTTTTCCGTAATATAAATGATTTAGTAATCCACCTTCGACAACTGAAAAAATGTATGAAATTTTGTCATTATGAAGATGAAATACTTTATTTTGTTCATCAAAACTAATTAAATTTGGCATCGAAATAGCCTCCTTTTAAATCATCTTAGAGAAACCGTTTTCTCTATACTTGTATTATTTCACATCTATAAAAACGGTTACATAAACTAATTAATTCATTCCATGCAAAAATCATATGTATACATAATGACATTCTATTGTGAAATAAATCATCTAATACCAGCAATAAATTTAATTTGTCCTAAATAAAATGTTTACATTTTGACATATTTACCCTGTTATTATCGGATATTTTTCATATTTCACTTTAATCAAAAAAAGACCACGGCTAAAAGCCGCAGCCTTTCTTTAAAAATCGCTTTTACATCTCATCCTTGAATAAGTCGTCACCCGTATTAACTTGTGAACCAACCTTCTTCAAGACTTCGAAGTCTTTAAGTTCAGCAGTATTCAAGATTGTTACAGTAACTACATCACTCAAATTGTTCTTCTTGATTAATTCGTCATCAAATGTTAATAACAAATCACCCTTATGGACCTTTTGACCTTGAATTACATTACTGTTAAATCCTTGTCCTTGTAATTTGACAGTATCAATTCCGACATGAATCAATGCTGAAACTCCGGTATCTGATACAAGTCCAATTGCGTGGTTAGTTGGGAATGTCGTCCGAACCGTTCCGTCAAACGGAGCGAAGATATGGTTATCACTTGGTGTAATGGCAACCCCTTTACCAAGCATTCCATTCTTAACGATTTTGTCCTTAACGTCGCTTAATGATCCGATCTTACCACTTACTGGAGCAAAGAAGACATCTTCCTTAACGTCTTTTTCGACCTTTGCTTCTGCTTGAGCAACTTCTTGTGAAGCAATTTGGCTTTCCAATTCTGCAACAATTTCAGCGTGTTTTTCTTCTGTTAAAGTAATCTTCTTCATGAAGAAGAACAATGCAATTAAAATTAATACAGCAGGAATCCAAAGCATAATTGCCTTAAACTTCAATACGTCAGCTGTTGTGATTGACTTTGCAGTTGCACCACTTGTCATACCACAGATGATGGCTGTTGCACCAACGCAACCTTGACCAATGGCACCACCTAATTTATCAAGCAATGGACGAATTGATAATGTCAAAGCTTCATCACGGTGTCCGTTCTTTAATTGTCCATATTCAACACTATCTGTGATAATCATTAAGATTACTAAGAATACTAATTGTTGAGGAACTGTGAAGATTACACATCCAGCAATTGTTAAGAATACACTGTGATTTGCAAATGAAAGAATTCCAACCCCGCAAAGCATTGCAATGATTGAGGCGATGAAAACATTCTTCCGCTTAAACATCTTTGATAATTTCGGGAATACTGAAATCAAGCAAAGTTGAATAATTAAGTTAACCCCAGCAAGCATTGAGAATTTAGCTGGTTGTCCAAGAATGTATGTGAAGTAGTAAAGTTGTAAGTTACCTAATAAGTTAATTCCGATGCAGTATAATCCATAAACAACGATAACCCATAATAATTGATCATTGTGAGCAATTACCTTGAAGATTCCTAAGAAACTTGTGTTTTCTTGGCTTGATGTATCGGTAATTTGAGTTGTCTGTTCTTTCGTTCCAAGTACTAAAACAGCAATTGTTACAAAGCAGATCAACGTTGCAATTAAAGCATACATTGACCATCCATGTTCATTACCTGAACCATGAGCATGCATTGAACCGTATGAGAAGAACAATACAATTGGCATCATGATAATTCCGTTTAAGTTACCACCTAAAGCAGAACCGATCCGGGCAAAAGTTGAAGCTTTTTCACGACCAGTTGAATCAACTGAAAGTGAAGGCAACATTGACCAGAACCCGTTATCACGGAATGAATAGAAAACATTCAATGCAACGTAGAGAACCCCAAATAATACCAAGTATAATGCTGGTTTGCTGTCTGATAAACCACCTAAATTAGTATAAACAAGCATTGCACAGAATCCGGCAACAATCCCACCAATTAATACCCAAGGCTTGTGACGTCCAATTTTAGTATTAGTTCTATCAATAATATTGCCGACAAACGGATCTAAGAATAATTCCAAAATACGAACCGCAACTAAAATTGTGGTAACAGTGGCAATCATATGGTCATTAAATGACTTGCTTCCACTGATAAACAAACTTGATGTTAAAAACATCATAATACTTCCGATAACACCATAAAACAGGTCATTACCAAAAGCACCTACTGAATATGAAAGTTCAGAGCCTAAATTGCTCTTTTTCTTTGTCGTATCCATTAGTTTTCCCTCCTTAAATATTGAAAACGCTTGGTAACGCTTTCTTTACAATATAAATTATTACATTCAGAGGGAAACGTTTACATTGTTCAATAAACTCATTTAATATTATTATTTATTGTATACAGTTTGACATGCATCCCCCCCCCTGTTCTGCTATTTATATGGAATTTTCAATGAAAATTTCTTATATTTTGACATTTTACATTTACCCATCTAAATCTTTGATATAATACCTATGGAGCAATTACGGAAGGGGTGTTTTTGATGGAATTCCAATATAAAGAACGGCATCCAATTCATTTTGACTGTAACGTTAAATTTTGGGGACAAGAACAACGGGAAGCAAATCAGATTTTTGAAGGAAATAATGTCCGCCAGGAATATGTTCTTCATTATGTAATTTCTGGCAAAGGAATTTTTTCGAGTTCAAATCATAAGGTTGCCCATTTAAAAGCCGGCGATGTGTTTATTTTGCCTAAGAATGTTCCTTGTTTCTATCAAGCAGATGAGGAAGATCCATGGTCATATTTCTGGATTGGATTTACCGGAACAAGCGTCGAACAAATTATTAGTCTCTCATCGCTTTCAGCAACGAATTTTATCCATAATGTTGATGGAACAAATTTTGAAAAGAGTCTTAAAGAACTATACTCTGCACTGCACGAAAACGACACTCCGTTAAATTCACTGCTTGTTCTTTCACATACGTATAGTATGTTTTACTATCTATTACATGACTTTCCGGGCAAAAAGAAGTTCCGGCCTAATCGAATTACTGAATTGTACAGTTCGATTGAGCTTTTTATTAAAAATAACTATTCAAAGAATATTAACATTTCCGATATCTGTACTGAATTTAGTATTTCAAGAGGCTATTTAAATCAAATTTTTTCGAAGTGTACAAACATTAGCCCACAAGAATACTTAATGAAAGTCCGAATGGAAAAGGCGAAACGGTTACTTTATTCTTCTGATTATAGTGTTCAAACAATTTCATCAATGGTTGGGTATAACGATCCCTTTACCTTTTCAAAAGCATTTAAAAAATACTCACAGGTATCGCCTTCGAAGTATCGTGAAAATATTCAACAATAAAAAAGGACACCGGTTACATAAAATGTAACCAGTGTCCTTTATTACTTATCTTCATACCCTTCTGGATGGCTTGAATGCCATTTCCAAGCTGTCTCAATCAATTTGTGGACATCGTCATATTGCGGATTCCACCCTAATACTCGGCGTGCTTTGTCAGAAGCAGCAATTAATGTATCTGGATCACCGCCGCGCCGGCCAGCAATCTCTGCTGGAATTTCTTTTCCAGTCACTTCACGAGCAGCTTTTAACATTTCAAGGTTCGAGAACCCCGTCGATGATCCCAGGTTGAATGCATCTGAAGGGTTACCATTCCGTAAATAATCAGCTGCTAAAATGTGCGCATCGGCAAGGTCAATTGGGTGAACGTAATCCCGGATATTCGTTCCATCCGGTGTATTATAATCATCGCCATAAATTTGCAGCTTCTCGCGTTTTCCTTGAGCGACTTGCAAAATAATTGGCATTAAGTGAGTTTCCGGGTTGTGATCTTCCCCAATCGATCCGTCTGGCCATGCACCAGCAACATTAAAGTACCGTAATGCAACGAACTTCATTCCATAGGCTTCATCAGCCCAGTGCATAATCTTTTCCATCATTAACTTGCTTTCGCCATATGGATTGATCGGATTTTGCGGATCAGTTTCCTTAATCGGCATCTTATCTGGAATCCCATAGGTTGCAGCTGAAGATGAGAATACTAATTTATTAACACCGACTTCCTTCATCACTTCAAGAAGTTTAATTAATCCGGCAACGTTGTTATCAAAATACTTCAATGGTTTTTTCATTGATTCTGGAACCAGCGAATATGCCCCGAAGTGAATTACAACATCAATGTCTGGATTTTCCTTAAAAACATTCCGCATAAAGTCTTGATCAGCTAAATCACCTTCATAGAATTTAGCTTGGGGATCAACCGCTGCCCGGTGACCAGTTACCAAATTATCAACAACAACTGGCGTTTCCCCTTTTTCGAGCAATCGCTTTACCATGTGTGAGCCGATATAACCTGCTCCGCCTAAAACTAAAGTTGTCATCTGTTTTCCTCCTTTGAAATATCTCAGCTCTATTGTAACCGTTTTCTAGTAAAAATCAATATAATTTTACTAAATTTTTCTGATTTATTTTACTATAATTTTTACTAGCTTTATTAACCGGCACAATTCCCGCCTTATCAAAGAATTCTTGCATTTAACCAGTCTTGCTTGTTCCTCGTTGGCAGATGAACTATTACAAAAATAAGAAGATATTTATTTCTTATAGGTTTTAGTTTACGGGGAGGAATTTTTATGGGAAAAAATCAGACTAAAAGGTCGCAAAAATATTACATGTCGACTTTAGCCCTTACAATGCTGAATGTCGTCATGATTGCGGGATTAGCAAATGACCCGCAACAGGCTTTTTATGGTTTATCATCAGTAACTTACTTTGCAATTGGATTTATTCTGTTCTTCATCCCAACAGCCCTTGTTTCAGCTGAACTCGCTAGTGGCTGGCCGCAACGGGGTGGCATTTTTCGATGGGTCGGTGAAGGAATCGGCAAAGGTTGGGCGTTTACCTGTTTAATTATTTTGTGGTTCCAATCAACTTTCAACCTTGGAGCCGGAATGCCCAACTTTGCAGCTACAATTATGTTTTTCACGCCACATTATCAGCGAGCAATCCAGTTCTTACAGCATCCGCAACATGAAATCTTGATCATGTGTGCCTTCATCGCCCTGTTCTGGTTTGTTACCTGGCTGGCCGCTCGCGGAACCAAGACATTTTCAAACATCGCCAAATACGGGGTAATTATTGGAACGTTTATTCCACTTACAGTTATGGTCATTTTAGTGATCGTTTGGCTTTGCCAAGGTCATAAACCAGCAATGCCCGTCCATGCTAAGGATCTTATCCCGCAATGGAACGGAATGGGAACGTTAGCGCTCGTTGCCGGCGTCCTTTTCTCATGGGCCGGAATTGATATGAATGCTGCGCACATTAAAGAATTGAAACATCCGTCAAAGCAATATCCGATTTCGATCTTCTTCGCTGGAATCCTCGCCCTGTTGATCTTCGTAATTGGAACTTTGATCATTGCAACCATTATTCCAGCAAGCAAAATCAATATTCTTGATGCGTTATTTGTAACCTTCCATGACTTAGGGGCAACGATTCACGCTCCATGGCTGTACATGCTCTTTATTTACGCAAACTTTCTCGTGTTATTTGCGATGTGGATCACCAACCTTGCTGGGCCATCATTTATGCTTGGCCAGGCTGGTCAAAGCGGGTTATTACCTAAATGGCTTCAAAACTATAACAAGCACGGAATGCCATCTAAGATGATGTATTTTCAAGCAATTTGTGTGACCGTGATCGCCTTTTTAGTAAAACTCCTTCCAAACGTTGAAGGATTCTTCGTAATGATCACCCAAACGATCACCATTTTATATTTGCTGTACTACATCATTATGTTCGTCGCCTTTATCCGCTTGCGTTACACCCAAGCTAATCGTCCACGTTCATTCAAAGTCCCAGGCGGTAAATTCGGTGCCTGGTTGATCACGATCGTTGGGATCGCATCGTCCGTTTTTGGGATTGTCCTTGCTTTCTATCCGCCAACCCAAGTTAAAAAGGAAGTTGGTTCTGGAACAGTTTATGATGTGACGATCGCTTGCCTTGTCGGCGTCGTCTTATTAGTTGCATTCGGCCTTTATCAATTATCAAAGCACCATAATGCAACCCACCACAATGACTGGGTCAATGCGGATAATAAATTTGCTCCTTATACATGGGAAATCGAAGGCCTAAAGAAGCCACAAAAAGTTCAATCCAATGTTCCAACCGACATCATGGCAAAGGATCAACGGCCAATGGGAGTACCGATCAAGTATCACTTTGACCCCAACGCCCATGTTAATGTTCCGCAAGACTGGGCGAAAGCAGATGCACCGCTTGAAAAATATGCCCAAGCAATGCGTAAGGACTCCCATTCTGATCACTGATTTGCGATATTATTAAATTTTAATTAGAATATAGTTAAAAGGAACTTTAGATCTGCGACTTGAAAGGAGTTTTTAATATGGGAAATGTTCAATTTGTTCTTGGCGGTGCTCCGGTCACAAAGGGGAAACAAGCATCGATCAAGGATAACCTCTATATGCACGTTAATTATGATTGGCTTCAAAAAGCTCAAATTCCAGTTGACAAACCCGCAGCCGGCAGTTTTCAAGACATGGACGAAGCCGTTCACCAAAAATTAATGAATGACTTTGACCGTTACCATCAAGGAAAGCTTTCGGCTCCCAACCCAATGTTTGCTGAAGCAATGAAAATGCACCAACTTGCCCTTGATTTTAAACAACGGGAACAAGAAGGCGTTACGTCGTTATTGGAAGTCATCAAACCAATTCAGAAACTCTCGCTTCTTACCGATTTAAGTCATCAATTGACTGACTGGGTCAAAAATGGATTTCCGCTTCCATTGACGATCGACGTTGAACCAGATTGGAAAAATACAGCGCAAAATGCCGTTTTCATGTATGCTCCGGAGCTGATTTTGCCGGATAAAACCTATTACACTAAACCTGAAAGCGATGAATTACTGCACACTTGGGCAACCATGACAAGCCAATTGTTGCAAGCCCTCGGTTATAATCAAGAACAGGCTGCGGATATTGTCAACCAAGCGCTTGTCTTTGATAAACTGCTTGTACCGCATGTTCTTCCAGCTGATGAACTCGCCGATTATCCAAAACAGTATAATCCGCGGACACTGAAAGAAATCCAACAATACAGTCAAAGCTTTGATTTCGCATCCACAATTTCAGAACTGATTGATGATCATCCGGAAAAGGTGATCGTTACCCAACCGCAGTTCTTTGAACACTTTGATCAAATTGTAAACGACACGACCTTCAAGAACCTCAAGAGCTGGATCTTAACGAAGACCGTGAACTCGCTTGCTAAGTTACTGACAGATGATTTGCGGCAAACCGCCGACCAATTCCATCAAAAACTTTCCGGAACGCAAAAGCCAGTTTCTCAACGGAAATTTGCATATCAAATCGTTGATGAAACATTTAAATATGTGATTGGCGACTTCTACGGCAAGAAGTATTTTGGCGAAGACGCCAAGGCTGATGCAACTAAGATGATCCAACAAATGATTCAAATTTATAAGCACCGGCTTGAAAAAAATGACTGGCTCGGTGACCAAACCCGGGCAAAGGCGATCACGAAACTTGACCACATCGCCATTAAGGTTGGATTCCCTGAAAAAATTAAACCGGTGTATGCCAAAATGAAAATTATTCCAGCCGAAGACGGCGGAACATTACTGGGTAATTATCTTAATGTTGAACGGATCAAGATTGCTGATAATTTTGAAAGTTACCATCGCCCGGTTGACCGAACTGAGTGGGACATGCCATCACAACTTGTTAATGCGTGCTACGATCCGTCACGGAATGACATTACATTCCCAGCAGCAATCTTAGAAAAGCCGTTTTATGACCTGCATCAATCCCACAGCAAAAACTTTGGCGGAATCGGGTGTGTAATGGGCCATGAAATTTCACACGCGTTTGATAATAACGGTGCTCATTTTGACGAATACGGCAATATGACCAACTGGTGGACTAAGGAAGATTTCGCCCACTTTGAAAAGTTAACCCGGGAAATGATCAATGAATTTGACGGAATTCCATTCGCCGGCGGAACCGTGAACGGTAAGCTTGTCGTTTCAGAAAACATCGCGGATAACGGCGGAATGAGTTGTGCGCTTGAAGCCCTTAAACAAAGTGCTGACGCCGACTTACAAGAATTCTTCACTAACTGGGCAACCATTTGGCGGATGAAAGCCAGCCCGGCATACGAAAAGATGCTCCTTGCAACTGACGTGCACGCTCCTGAAATGCTGCGCGGAAATGTGCAACCGCAAAACTTTGATGATTTCTACCAGACATTTGATATTTATCAAGGTGATGGGATGTGGCTTGAACCGGATAAACGGGTTCAGATTTGGTAAAAGTGAATAAGTAAAAAAGATTGCAACGTTTGTGTTGCAATCTTTTTTGATTTACATTCCCTTCTTAATTCCCAATTTCACCAACAACCAATTCATCGGGTATGCCGTTACAAACCCGCATGCCATTCCAATTGCCATCATTAACCAAAATGCAGGCATTACCGGTGTGAAATGTAAATGCAAGCCAAAGTTGATAATTGCTGACCAGCCGTACATGCCGACTTGCCAGGCTGTGAGTGACCAGAAATCGATCTTAAATGCTTGAAACAGTTTATAGCCAACTGAACCATCCATCATTGGTGCAATTGCTGCATATTGGAATAAAACGCCGATAATCAATGCTAAAACATAATCAAAGAGCCATTCGCCAAATAACTTTTGGTTCAAAATGCTAAAACTTAATAAATAATAAAAAATCCATGAACCAACTAAATCTGATAAACTGCATCCGGCACCACAGTGAAGCGCGTCCACCACGATTCCTTGCCAAAACTTATCATATTTGTGATCATCCATTGGCATTTTCATTGATGCATCCATCTTCATCTTCATCGATTTCATCGGCATTGACATCTTCATTTTGCGATGTTTTCCGAGAGTAAAATAGGCCCACAAAATTAACGGCCCACCCCACAACGCATTAATTGGCCAAACCGCATCCATAATCTTCATTGCTTGCGGATGACGAATTACATCAATCAAAATGATGACCGCTGATAAAATTCCAATCACGATCCATCCAATTGCAATTTGATTTAATAACTCCATTTATCTCACCTTCCATTTTCTATTATAGTCAGTTGACAGGCGGAATCACGATATTTGTTTACATTTGTAAACGACAACGCTATAATGAATTTGAAATCATAAAGAAAGGACTGACTTAAGATGATTAACGCAATCGTTTTTGGTCTCGCCGTCGCATTGATTAGTTTCATTTGTTACTGGTTTTTCGGCAATCATCATGAACAAGCTGGCAATTCAACTATTCAGAATAATGAACAGCATGCTACGATTGTTGTAAAAGGCGGTTATTCACCAAGTACCCTCATTCTGAAACAGGGAGTGCCTGCCAAGGTCAACTTTGACATGCAAGATTCAACCGCTTGTTTAGCCCACGTTGTTTTTGAAAAACTGGGGGTTGATAAGGATTTAACAAAACAAAAAATTACAACAATCGAAATTCCAACCGATCAAAAAGGCGAAATTGACTACGCCTGCGGCATGGACATGTTCCATGGCAAGATCATCATTAAGTAAGGAAAGGAAAATCATCATGGGATTAAAAGACTTATTTCACAAGAAAAATCAAGCAACAATGAAGGATGGCAACCAAGTTATTAAAGTCAACGTTGCCAATGGTTATGAACCGGAAGTCGTTGAATTCAAACAAGGCACTCCAGCTAAAATCATTTTTAACCGTTCAAACGATTCAGCTTGCCTTGCCCGCGTTCAATCTGATGAAATGCAATTCAACACCGACCTTCCTTTGAACCAAGACGTTGAAGTTGCAATCAATACGGATCAAAAAGGCGAATTCAACTATGCATGCGGAATGAATATGTTCCACGGAAAGGTTGTTATTAAGTAATGAAGCTTTCAAATCTGCAACGGTTTTGGATCTCCTTCATTTTAGCAGTCCCAATGCTGATCCAAATGCTGGCAATGCCGTTTCATTGGCAAATGCCGGGTTACCGCTGGATTGCATTTGGGACGACAACAATCATTATGCTGATTGCGGCCATTCCATATTGGAAAAGCGCATGGGCCGCTTTTAAGCACCATAACTCCAATATGAATACCCTTGTCGCTGTCGGAACGACCGTTGCGTACTTTTATTCGATCTTTGCCCTTTTCACGGGGCGCGATGTCTACTTTGAAAGTGCCGCGTACGTTACGATTTTTGTTCTGCTTGGTGATGCAATGGAAGAACGCATGCATAATAATGCTTCAAACGCCCTAGGCAAATTATTGGAACTTCAGGTTAAAAAGGCTGAGGTTTTAAAAGATGGAAAGTATGTTGATGTTCCGCTTGATCAGGTCAAAGTTGGCGACACCATTCGCGTTCGTCCTGGACAAAAAATCGCCGTTGACGGTGTCATTACAAAAGGCTCAACGACCGTTGATGAATCAATGATCACCGGCGAAAGCATGCCCGTTGAAAAAACGGTCGGCGATCCGGTTGTGGGTTCAACGATCAATAACAACGGTTCAATTTTGTTCAAAGCAACTAAGGTCGGAAAAGATACGATGCTTTCTCAAATCGTTGAGATGGTTAAAAAGGCTCAAACCAGTCACGCACCGATTCAAAATTTAACTGATAAGATCGCGGGAATCTTTGTTCCAGCTGTTTTGATCATCGCCATCATCACGTTTACCGTTTGGTTCGTCTTCTTCCATGCAACGGCTGTTCAGGCAATGCTGTTTGCCGTTTCGGTCGTTGTAATTGCGTGTCCATGTGCGCTTGGCCTTGCTACCCCAACTGCACTAATGGTAGGAACTGCCCGGGCAGCAAAGATGGGGATCCTGATCAAAAATGGTGAAGCGTTGGAGGAAGCCAATGGCCTTCAAACCATCGTCTTTGATAAAACCGGAACCATTACCAACGGAAAACCGATCGTCACCGATCTTATTGGTGATCCGCAGCAGGTGCTTCCAATTGCCGGGAGTTTGGAAGAAAATTCTGAGCATCCGCTTGCCCACGCAATCATGACCAAGGTGAAAGAAAGCCAAATCAAATTTCCTTCCGCTCAAAACTTTAAGGATCTGCGGGGAAAAGGAGTTCAAGCCTTGGTTAACGGCCAACCTGCCTTTATTGGAAACGCCAAACTGGTAACTGACTGTCAGCTTTCTGCCGAGTTGCAAAAGCAAATGATTGCTCTTCAAGATGAAGCCAAAACCGTCGTTTTAGTTGGAATCGCCGACCAGGTAATCGGCCTCATTGCAATTCAGGATACCCCGAAACCGACATCGGCTGAAGCGATTGCGAAGTTAAAAGCGCGAGGGCTAAAAACCGTTATGTTAACGGGTGATAACCGAAACGTTGCCCAGGCAATTGCTGACCAAGTCGGCATCGACCAGGTGATTGCCGAAGTCCTTCCGGGTGAAAAAGCCGAACAGATCAAAAAGATTCAACAATCAACATCGGGAAAGGTCGCTTTCATTGGTGACGGCGTCAACGATGCACCCGCCCTTTCAACTGCTGATATTGGAATCGCAATGGGTTCCGGTACGGATATCGCAATTGAGTCCGGTGAGATCGTACTTGTTCAAAATGATCTGCGCGAAGTTGTTTGCGCCCTTGATATTTCAAGAAAAACATTTAACCGAATCAAACTTAATCTATTTTGGGCATTAATCTACAACGTGATTGGAATCCCAATTGCTGCCGGAATGTTTGCTCACTTGGGCCTTGAACTTAGTCCCGAGTTAGCCGGCCTGGCAATGGCCTTTTCATCAGTCACGGTCGTCGGTTCATCGTTGCTGCTTAACAAAGCTAAAATTGAAGATGATCCGCAATTAAGAAAAGAATAGTGGAGAGAGGCTGTGACATAAGTCGCAGCTTCTTTGTTATATCCGCATAATCGGACTCCAAAACAAACGGGCTACTTGGAAGTTCGAAAACCTCCGAATCTACGCTGCGCGATTCGTTCGCTTTTCTGCTTCCACCACGTTCGTTTTTAACGTTTTGTCACACCTTCCTTTTTTTATTCATATAATTAAATACCCATATTCTTGACGCGATATTTGCTTTCTAACCGGTCAATATAATGGAATTATTAGGCAGACGATGTACGCTAATTATAGGAGCTCTAAATGAAAGCGTTTATCTCATTGATAATAAAGGCCTGTTATCATGATCATCTTGATTGATGTTGCAGAGACGTTTAACTAAGGTGGAATGATCGATCATCCACCTTTGATATCCGAAGGGAGCGATAATATGTTCACAATTATCAAGAACGATATTATCCCGATCCTGATTATCATGATTCTTGGTTACGTTTGCGGAAAATTCCATGTTTTTGATGATGACCAGCGGCAGGGATTAAATAAATTAGTTCTTAATATTGCTCTTCCTGCAGCTTTATTTATTTCAATTGTTAAAGCAACCCGCAAAATTTTTGCTAAAGATATTGTCTTAACTTTGATCTCGATTGTCGGAGTTACAGGATTATTTATGTTAAGTTATTACCTCGACAAGGTAATGTTTCACCGGACAACGCAAGAAGCAGCTGTCTGCGCGCTGATTGCGGGATCCCCGACGATTGGATTCCTCGGGTTTGCTGTCCTTGATCCAATTTACGGAAATAACGTTTCAACAAACCTGGTCATTGGGATCGTTTCGATCGTCGTCAATGCCATTACGATTCCAATTGGACTAGCACTGATCAATCACGGCCAGGCTAAGATTCGGGCGAAAGTTGCAAAGTCAAAATCGAAAAATACAACTACTCAACTCGATCAACCAGATAAAATCAAAAAGCCTGAATTAGCACGTGATGTTGATGTTAAATCCATTCCTGATGAAGTTCCAATTACCGATGCTGAAGCAAAAGCATTACGCGAAAAAGGCGCCAAACGTGAAATCGACTTGATTCGGGCAGAATATGAATACACCAAACTGGAAGAAAAGGATAAAACCCCTTCAGTATGGGATTCAGTCATCAATGCGATCAAGCAGCCCGTTGCAGCTGCGCCATTGATTGCGGTTATTTTAGTATTGATCGGGATTCATATTCCAAATTCATGGGCCCCAACATTTGATTTGATTGCTAAAGCCAACTCTGGTGTTGCGGTGCTTGCAGCCGGGTTAGCATTATCGACCGTTAAATTCTCAATTGATAAGGAAGCCCTCTGGAATACATTCTTCCGGCTTTTCTTGACCCCCGCAATTATCGTTGCTGCCGCATACTTATGCGGAATGGGATCAGATCCAAATCAAATTTCAATGCTTTGTTTAGCAGTTGGATTACCACCGGCCTTTTCTGGAATCATTATTTCAAGCCGGTACAATATTTACGTTAAGGAAGGGGCAAGTTCCGTTGCAATTTCAACGGTCGGGTTTGCCGTTTCATGTATCTTCTGGATTTGGGCATTACCGTTGATTGCTCATATCCTTTAGAATCTAAATTAAAAAAGGCAGATTGCATATTCAATGCAATCTGTCTTTTTTCTAATGATCATAATATTTCAAAATACTCTTCAAAACAAAGTCACCATAAAATTTCAGTCCGTATTCATTCGGGTGAACGTTATCTGCATAGAACCAGTCTGGATGGTTATTCGAATAACTGTACCAATCAATGACATGCAAATTATGATATCGCTTCTGAGCTTGATTTAACGTGTTATTAACGTCATTTTGCCACGGTTTCGTTGGGACGTGGACATTTAACCAGAAGACCGTTCGTTGCGGCCCTAAGATGCTCATAATTTGATTTAAAGTATCCTGGGAAATCGTTCCGTTAGTCCCTAAGCTGATCAAAACGGTATTCGCCAATTGGTGGTTAGCATCCATCTGTTTCAAAACTGCTGGCGCTGCACTTGCCTGACGGCCAACCTGCGCATTGATAATCATTTTCGGAAATTCGCCCTGCAACGTTGCTGACGCATCCGCCATGACTGAATCACCAACCCCGCTGATTTGAAGGTTGCTTGCAAATGCCTTGCCCTTATCCGTTACATTGCCATTTTTCACTAAAACATCCTTGTTGGAGGCCTTCGTTGGCTTTTGTTCACTGGTATATTTAATATGCTTATTCCGGTCCGCAACCTTCTTTTGGTTGGCCGCGATTTGATGTTGCAGTTCAGACCGATCCTTTTGGAAAACTCCGTTCGTTTCCGGTTTACAGAAAAATGTTCCGTAAAACGCAATGCCCAAAATCATCGCTCCAGCTACAACTCCTAAGTCATTCCATAATTGTTTTTTCTTAAATCCTAAACTCTGCTTGAGTACTGTAAACGTCTTCTTAAAGTTGAACCGCCGCAATGGAACTTCAATTAACCGGTAAGACAAATCACTGATCACTAAAATAATTGCAATTTCAATCAGCGCATTCAGCAATGGATGACTGCCGACTTTGACCTTCGCTTCATAAAAGACCATTACGGGATATTGGTAAATGTAGATCCCATAACTGCGCTTTCCAAGCCAGGTAAAGACTTTATTCGTCAATACGCGGTTTAAATCGGCTCCCGGGTGCGCAACGATTCCAACCAAAATCATTGAAACGATCGAGAAGAGGAACATTCCGCCGCGATAAACAAACGTTCCTTCGCCATTCATCATGAAGAACATAACAATGACCGCAATTAAAGCAATTACGCCTAAGACATCAAGGGTAACGCGGTGCGACTTATCAAGATTCTTCTTCAACCGGGTACTTGGCCAAATACATGCCAGGCCAACGCCCATCAAAATCGAAAACATCCGCGTATCGGTTCCATAATATACCCGCGAAGGATCATTTCCTGGATGATATAAAGCTCCCATTAAAACTGCTGAAAGAATGGCAACGCCAAAAACGCCGAGACCAATCTTCAAATAGTTCTTTTTATTATGTAAAAGCCGTAAAAACAGTACTAAAACAACCGGCCAAATCAAATAGAACTGACCTTCAATTGATAACGACCATAAGTGCGTCCATGGCGACTGTGCGCCAAAATTATTAAAGTATGACTGATGATGCGCAATTTCAACCCAGTTATAAACATATGTTAAATTAGCAAGAATCGTCGTTTTGATCCCCTTTAACAATGATCGTTGGAACAGGGTAATATAAGCGGTCGTTCCTAAAACCATCGTTACCAAGCCGGGATATAACCGGTGGATCCGCCGACTATAAAAATCCTTGATACTGATGCTATCGGACTGTTCCCATTCTTGAAGAAGCAGGTCGGTGATCAGGTATCCTGATAATACAAAGAAGATGGGCACCCCTAAAAAGCCGCCCTTCATACTTCCAGGTAAAATGTGATACAGAATAACCGCAACAACTGCCAAGGTTCGGATTCCGTCAAACCCAGTGATATACCTGCTTTTTTTCAGCCTTTTCTCCATTGCAAAATACTCCGCTCTATCCTTAATAGTACCTGTTAAATTATACTCCCTTTTAGCTAAATTGTTGATACTGAAAAGAAGCAAAACTAATTTACTTGCATATAAAAAAATCTCTGCTCAGCGTTTCCGCCAAACAGGGATTTCTTTATTCAACTTTTATTTGCCCTTAATAACTTCACGCCGTGGGTTCTTTGGCTTTTGAGCAGGGATGATTGTTCCGTCTTTTTCAAGACCTTTGATTTGATCTTCAGTGTAACCTAAGTCACTTAAGATTTCGTTGTTGTTTTCACCCAAATCAGGGGCGCGCTTGTAATCTGGCTTGTAGTTTGACATCGTGAATGGCATTCCCAATGTCTTGAACTTGCCGCGGTTACCACCTTGGTCGATCGTAACGATCGTTCCGTCTTCGTTCAATTCAGGATCATTTTCCAATTCATACCAGTCAAGAATTGGACCAACTGGAATGCCGGCTGCACCTAACTTTTCAGTTAATTCATACTTGTCGTATTGCTTTGTGTATGATTCGATCAATGGATAAATTTCCTTCTTGTGTAATTGACGGTGTTGCCAATCCTTGAAGCGTTCATCCTTGATCCATTCTGGGTGACCCATTGTGTTGGCAATTGCTTCCCAACTCTTGTTTGAGTTTTGGATAACAATGTAAACGTAAGCGTTTGGATCAGTTTCCCAACCTTTAGCCTTGTACGTCCAGCCGATAACTTCGCCACCTTCTGTGTTTTCAGCACGTGGAATAGCTTTGCCCCACTTGAAGTCTGGGTAAACAGCGTAGTGCGGCAATGCTCCTAAATTATCAAGCATGACTTGGTCACGCAACTTGATTCGGCAAAGATCCATAACGGCGTTTTGCATTGATTGGTATACATAAACGCCTTCGCCAGTGTGTTCACGTTGGAACAATGCGGCTAAAATCCCAATCGTAATGTGCATTCCTGAGTTGGTATCACCCAAAGCTCCGGCTGACTGCGTTGGCACATTAAAGTCGCCTTCGTTCCATCCAGTTGTTGAAGCAGCCCCACCGGCTGATTGAGCAACCGGTTCGTAAGCCTTAACGTTTTCAAACCGTGATCCTTGATTGAATCCCTTTAATGAAGCCATAATCAACCGCGGATTCATCTTGTGAACGTCATCCCAACCGAAACCAGCTCTTTCAGCAGCCCCTGGTTTAACGTTTTCGATGAAGACATCGGCCTTCTTCAAAAGGTCTTCCATGATCTTGTGACCTTCATCGGTTTTAATATTCAAGGTCAATGATTTCTTGTTAGCATTTAATTGCAAGAAGTACATTCCCCATGAATCCTTAATATCCAATAATTGGTTCCGGGTTGGATCCCCACCGATATCTGGCCGTTCGATCTTAATAACATCAGCCCCTAACCAGGCTAATAATTGCGTACATGATGGGCCTGATTGAACCTGAGTCCAGTCAACAACTTTAATTCCTTTTAATGGTGCGTATTCTGATGTTTTCTTTTCTTCAGTCATTTTAATTCCTCTTTTCGCTTTTTAATGTTTGATTCCTAACTTTGGATTCAAATTGCCAATGTGACCTGATTCTTTTCCTAAAGCTGGGTCAATGACCGCATTGATAATTGCTGGTTTGCCAGCATCAAATGCTTCGTTTAAAGCTTTATCCAATTCTTCCGGTGTTGTGACATTGTATGCTAACCCGCCAAAGGCTTCAGCCAGTTTGTCATACCGGCCTTTAGCATCCAATGTGATTGGTGCCGGATCACTGCCTGCCGGATCTTTTTCAGCACCGTTGTAAATTCCACCGTTATTGAAGATTACGATCGTAATTGGAAGGTGCAACCGACAAATCGTTTCAATTTCCATACCATCAAAACCAAAGGCACTGTCACCTTCAACGCAAACAACTTTCTTGCCCGTTTCAATGGCTGTTCCGATCGCATATCCGAGACCAACACCCATGACACCCCAGGTACCAGTATCAAGCCGGTGACGCGGTTTAAAGATGTCGATGACGTTCCGCCCAATATCAAGGGTATTCGCTCCTTCGCTTACAAGGTAAGTATCGGGGTTCTTCTTGATCAACTCTTTAATTGGAGCAAGAGCACCATAGTATCCCATTGGTGATCGCGGCGTTGTTAACCGCTTTTGCATCTTTGCAAAGTTTTCGTCTTTCTTCGCCTTCAATGCATCCAGCCAATCTTGTGAAGCCTTGATTCCAGCTTTCTTAACTGCGGGTGTTAATTCATTGAAGACGGACTTCATATCACCGACTAACGGAGCAGCAATCTTCTTGTTTGAGTCAATTTCATTTGCATCAACATCAATTTGAATCAATTTAGCGTCCGGATTGAACTTTTCACCGTGTGAAAGCATCCAATTCAACCGGGCACCGACTAACATAATTGCATCCGCATCGCTAAATGAAAGTGACCGAGCAGCGGCAACACATGATTCATGGTCATCCGGCAATAAGCCCTTCGCCATTGACATCGGTAAGTATGGGATCTTGGTTGTTTCAATGAAATCGCGGACTTTATTTTCAGCATGAGCAATTGAAGCGCCCTTGCCAAGAATGATCAGTGGTTTCTTTGCATTCTTCAAAACTTCAACTGCCTTGTCAACGGCTTCAACTGATGGCCGTTGTTGTGGTGCCGGATCGTCTTCTTTGATCAACGTGCTTTCAGGATCAATGTTTTCATCCAACAAAGCCCCGATCGTGTCGGCTGGCAAATCAAGGTAAACCCCACCAGGACGGCCTGAAACCGCTGATCGAATTGCCCGAGCAACTGCTAAGCCCATATCTTCTGGACGATCGACCCGGTATGCAGCCTTACAGAACGGCTTTGCGATGTTATATTGATCCAAACCTTCATAATCGCCACGGTTCAAATCAATGATGTGACGTTCGGATGAGCCCGAAATCATAATTACCGGGAAGCAATTCTTCGTTGCTTCGCCTAATGCAACCAATCCATTTAAAAATCCGGGAGCTGAAACCGTCAATGCTAAGCCCGGTTTCCCCGTTAAAAATCCAGAAGCCGCAGCTGCATTTACCGCCGAATCTTCACGCCGGAAGCCAAAATACCGCATCCTGCTACGTTGCATCATCCGTGCTAAATCAGTTACTGGAATTCCAACAACACCATAAACATTTTTTAAGTCGTTTTTCTTCAGTGCTTCAATTAATAATTCTGCACCTGTAACTTGTTCACTCATTCATGTTTCCTCCAATCTGTTGATTTCCTTGATGAATAATCATTTATCATCAAAGCCCCCTTTCAAGCGGGCTATTGAAGAGCAACTTACGTTAGTTTTCCAATAACTCTCTTCAACTTTTAATATAGTTCCGTTGTCTTTAAAGCGTTCACAAAAACACTTGAAAAATTTTGAATTTTCCTTAAAAACACTGATATTAACCGATTAAACGTGATTGCAAAGAATCTTTGTTTGAAACCCCTTTCGAAAAATCATAGGCTTGAAGTGGTTGGTCATTTGGGAGTTTGACTAACCACCTCAATTTCGCTTTACACAGGTATACGAATTCCCATCCTATTAGTTGGAATACGTCCTTCGTATTCGAGGCTTATTTTGTTTCGGCCTTACTATCAGTTGATAGTAAGGTTTTTTTGATTTTAATTATCCAAATATAAAAAGTTCATAAAATTAACCGAAAATTCATAGATTAAAACTCGGTTGCAAATGTTTCATTTCGACTACATTAGTAAACTTTTATCTAAGTTACCCCTATAATAAAGACCAAGGAGGTAATCGCATGCATATTGGATTACTTATTTTGTGCGGTTTTCTAATTGGTTTTATCTTAATCTTTCTTGGAATGGGAGCCGCTCTTTACATTGGATGTCTCATCACAATTTTTCATCTCAGCGCGAAAACGGCGGCAGCAAGTGCGCTCGTCGTTACGCTTCCTGCATTGATCATTGGGACATTGATCAATCATCGAACCCATACGATTGATTATCATCGTGGAAATTTTCTTTTAAAGTGGGCGCTATTGGGAACGATCGGTGGAAGTTTGATCGTTCCATTTACCAATCATGATCTTTATCAATTGATTATCAGTGTCATCTTAATTATCCTGGCATCCACAATTTTATGGAATTCAATTTCACACTCACGTAAAAAGGAATCTTCAAAACTGACTGCAAAATATTTTCCTCCATTTGCCAGCATCATCAGCGGTGTCATGGTCGGACTTGCTGGAATGTCGGGCGGTGGTCCCTTAGTTGCCGGAATGTTGCTGCTTGATGCTCCCGTTGCCCAAGCGGCCGCAACGTCTTCATATATCCGGATTTGGACGACCCTTTTAGGAGTGGGCCTTCACTGGCATACAATGACGATTGCTTGGCAGCCGGTCCTCTTTATAGCCCTTGGAACAGCTTTAGGAGCTGCATGTGCGCCATTAATGATGCGGCTTATCGGTCAACGGAACCGGAATTTTATTTCCCGGGTAATGAAACCATTGATTGCGATTATTCTTTTATATATGGGAGTTAAACCGTTTATTTAAAAGTAATGAATTTTTTGTCATAATTCGCACAAGTTATTTTCGGAGTGCTAAACTAAATTCATAAATACTTTGAGGAGCAACGAATCGTGGTAAAAATAATTATTGGAATTTTAATTTTGTGTATTCTTTACTTGGCTTTGGTTATCATTCGCCAGGTCAAGCGAAATCATGAGAAGTTTAATTTGAAAGATAATCTTTTAGGAATGGGAATCGCTGGAATTGCCGATTTTGGCGATACCCTCGGAATTGGGAGTTTCATCACAACGACAACAATGTTTCAGATGACCCATTATTTAAAAGATGAACGGGACTTACCTGGCACACTGAACATTGCTCACGGAATTCCAACAATTGTTGAAGCCCTCTTTTTTGTAACGGCTGTTCCGGTTCAACCATTAACCTTGATCTCAATGGTACTTGCAGCGGTAATTGGGGCAACGATTGGCAGTTTCTTGGTTGTTAAAATGAGTTCCGTAATCGTTCAACGGTTTATGGCGATTGCCCTGGTGATCACCTCATTATTGATGGTTGCAAATAAGATGGGATGGATCAACATTTTGGCTGTCGGAAATAATGCGGATGGCTTACACGGGTGGGCCCTGGTGATTGGGGTAATCGGGAACTTCATTCTTGGCGGATTGATGGCTGCCGGAGTTGGTTTGTATGCTCCATGTATGGTAATGATCTACTTGCTTGGGCTAAAACCGATCGCAGCATTTCCAATCATGATGCTTTCATGTGCATTATTGATGCCATTCACAAGCTTTAGTTTCGTTAAGAGCAATCGCTTCTCAACGCGTGGAATTTTCGGATTTGTTATCGGTGGAGTGATTGGCGTTATCATTGCTGCAACCCTTGTTAAATCAATGTCGTTTACCGTTCTCAGTTGGTTGATCGTCATTGTAAGTATCCTCACTGCCATTTCATTATGGAGCAGTTCAATCCGAGCAAAAAAAGAATCGAATTATGATCAAGAAAATGTTGAATAGTAACTAATAAAGCGGACGTCGTAAAACGTCCGCTTTGTTGTTATTCGTCATCCGGATCAAACTTATGGGCTTCAACAAGGATTTTCTTGGCCTTTTCAAGGCTTAAAAAATAAAAAGCCATCAAAAAGTTTCGCTTATTCAGCCTCACTTCTTCGATGACTTTCAACTAAATTCAATTATTCAATTCCAACTTGCCGGTAAATCTCATCAAGGTGACGCAGGTGATAACTGTAATCAAAAGCATCATCAATCTCGGCTTTCGGCAAAATATCCGCGATTTCACTTTGATCAACTAATTCACGGAATTGCACATGTTCATTCCATGATTTCGCAGTAAGCTTTTGAACCATATCATAAGCCTTTTCCCGGGACATCCCCGTATTGATCAGTTTCAACAATAACCGTTGGCTGTAAATCAAACCGTAAGTCTTATTCATGTTTTCCTTCATCGTTTCAGGGAATACATCCAAACTTGAAAGGATCTTATTGAACCGGTGCAACATGTAGTCCAAGCCAATTGTTGAGTCTGGTAAAATCACCCGTTCGGCCGATGAATGCGAAATATCACGTTCGTGCCACAACGCAACGTTTTCGTAGGCCGTTACAATGTTGCCGCGTAAAACCCGCGCCATTCCGCAAATGTTTTCTGATCCAATCGGATTCCGCTTGTGCGGCATTGCAGATGAACCCTTTTGGCCTGGATTAAAATGTTCTTCCACTTCATGGATCTCAGACCGCTGTAAGCCGCGAATTTCAGTTGCAAATTCCTCTAAACTAGTTGCAATTAATCCCAACGTAGCAATGTATTCCGCATGCAGATCCCGGGGTAATACTTGGCTTGTTACCGGTTGCCGGTTTAATCCAAGCTCTTCCGTAACGCTCTTTTCAACCTCCGGCGGAACGTTCGCGTAGGTTCCGACTGCCCCGCTAATTTCACCACATTCAACGCCGGCAGCAGCATGTTCAAACCGTTCAATATCGCGTTGAATTTCGGTATACCACCGGCACATCTTCAAGCCAAAGGTCATTGGTTCGGCTTGAACACCATGGGTCCGGCCAATCATAACGGTATTTTTATATTTCAATGCCATCTGTTTGATCGTTTCTTTTAACTCTTCTAAGTCTTGTCGCAAAATTTGGTCAGACTGTTTTAACAAATAACCTTGTGCAGTATCAACCACATCAGTACTTGTAAGACCGTAGTGGACCCACTTTTTTTCTTCGCCAAGGGATTCTGAAACCGTCCGGGTAAACGCAACAACGTCGTGGTGGGTAACCTCTTCCATTTCAGCTACCCGTTCTGCCGTAAACGAAGCGTTTTTGGCAATCTTTTCGGCGTCTTCTTGCGGCACAACTCCAAGTTTTGCCCATGCATTTGTAACCGCAATTTCAACCTTTAACCAAGCACCGTATTTACTTTCATCTGTCCAAATTTTTGCCATCTCTGGGCGTGAATATCTTGCTAACATTACCGATCCTCCCATGCATCCTTCAACGTGATCGTTTGTTCCCGACTTGGGCCAACTGAGATCGTCATCAATTGTAAGCCCGTTAATTCTTCAATTCGTTTCAAATACTTCTTGGCGTTTGCTGGTAATTGATCATATTCCGTCACCGTGGAAATATCTTCCGTCCAGCCATCAAATTTTTCATATACCGGTTCACACCGTTCCAATTCTTTCAAACTTGCTGGATAGTAATCGATTTGCTTGCCATCAAGCATGTATGCTGTACAAATTTTAACCTTTTTTAATCCGGTAAAAATGTCTAACAGATTCAAACTCAGACAATTCATTCCGGAAACCCGTTTAGCGTGTCGCATTGCAACCGCATCAAACCAACCGATTCGGCGCGGCCGGCCCGTCACCGTTCCATACTCATGGGCTTTTTCCCGAATCCAATCGCCCGTTTCGTTTGTTAATTCAGTTGGAAATGGTCCTTCACCGACCCGGGTTGAATATGCCTTGCAAACCCCGACCATCTTGGTAAGTGATTGGGGGCCAACCCCGGCTCCGGCTAGCGCGCCGCCAACAACTGGATTTGAAGATGTTACATATGGATATGTTCCGTGATCCAAATCAAGCATAATGCCTTGAGCACCTTCAAATAAGACATTCTTACCCGCACTAATTGCTTCGTTTACGAGAACCGATGTATCCGTAACGTAGTTTTTTAACTGTTGACCATATTCGTAATATTCATTGAATAATGAATCAAAATCAAATGGTTCTTCATCATAAATTTTTTCAAAAAGCGCATTCTTCTGTGCTAAGTTTTCTTTTAGTTTTGCCGCAAATGTATCTTTTTCAAGCAAATCGCACATCCGAATCCCAATTCGAGCAGCCTTATCCATGTATGCCGGGCCAATTCCATTATGAGTCGTTCCAACCTTTCGATCACCCCGTTGCTTTTCCTGGGCAATATCAAGTTGAATATGATATGGCAAAATCAAATGAGCCCGACTTGAAATTTTAAGGTTTGATGGCGTCACTCCGGCGTCCTTAAGCATCTGTAATTCACCTAAAAGAGCTTTCGGGTTAACAACCACACCGTTCCCAATCACATTGATTTTTTGCGGTTCAAAAATTCCAGATGGGATCAATTGCAATTTATACGTCTTCCCGTTAAATGCAATTGTATGGCCAGCATTATTTCCGCCCTGATAACGGACGATCATATCCGCCTTTTGTGCCAGCCAATCGGTCATTTTCCCTTTTCCTTCATCGCCCCATTGGCTTCCCATAATTACAATCGATGACATATAAAAATCTCCTTGTTTCTCCTAAATCAATGATTACGATGTAAGTTTACCAATTTTAAGTAATAACCGTCAATAAAAATACGAATATTATTTGAAATAAAAACCAATTATTTAATTATTAATTAACTTATAATTATCATCTTTAGTTATAAATTGATTAACACGAACATTATTTTAATAAAATACAAAAAAACGGCTGAGCCTCAAAGCCCAGCTGTTATCAGATTAAATCAATTATTTTGTTTGTGATTGGTGTTGCATCCCTTGGAAGTCACCATAAATTGGAGTTGGCAAACCAAAGCCGCCGGCAACCGGAATCAATTCACCAGTAATAAAGCTAGCTTCGTCGCTTAACAAGAACGCAACTGCATTGGCAATGTCCCGCGGTTTAGCAATCCGGTTCAACGGTACATGCTTCAAGAATGTATCTAAGAATGTATCTGACATGTTGTCCAATGCCCCATCGGTTGCAACTAATCCTGGTAAAATAGCATTTACACGGATGTTATCGCGGGCGTATTCAACCGCTGTTTGTTGGGTCAATGAATTGATTGCGGCCTTTGAAACCCCGTAAGCTAAGCGGGCAATATCAGGGGTATTCCCGGCAACAGATGAAATATTAACAATGTTGCCACCCGTCTTTTGCGTCTTCATTTGTTGAACCGCATATTTTGACATGTAATACGTACTCATGATGTTAACATCAACGATCTTCTTAAATGCATCCGAATCGCCATCCGTTAACGTTGTATCTGCTTTGACATCAGTCCAGCCAAAATTATTCACTAAAATATCCAACCGACCGGCATCTGCAACAACGTTTTTAACGGCTTCCTTATATGAAGGATAGTCAAATGCATCATAAAAGACTGATTGGTATTGTTTATTTTCAGCGTTTAATTCTTCCGTTAACTTCCGGTTCTTTTCACTATCCCGGACTGCCATGTAAACCGTTGCGCCTTCTTCAACTAACTTATGTGTAATTTCAAGACCGATGCCGCGACTTGCCGCCGTAACAATGGCAACTTTATTTTCCAATTTCTTACTCATAACTCTTTCATCTCCAATAATTTTATGGTTGCATTTATTCTATTACAAAAAAATATAATAATCAATTCGATTAAAGGTACGTACCAAATTGAAATGATTAAACTAAAAAGGCTGCAATAAGCATTGCAACCTCCGTTAATCTTCTTAGTATTTAATTATCTTCCGCAACTGCGGTGTCAATAACAACGCAACGATCAATCCGACAACGCCTTGAATACAGTTCATTGGAATTCCAACCAAGCCAGTTTGAACGTTGTATAAAATTGAATCCGAGCAGAAATATCCGGCAACCATGATGATCGTTCCAACAAGCATGATTCCAATCTGCTTCATTTTTGACTTTGCCGCATGCAGACGTTGGAAGAGGAAGCCAACGAGCAAACCCTCAAGTCCATGGACGATCAATGAGAAGAACATGTATTGGCTATATCCCGAAATCAAATCCAACAAAAATCCTGATACGGCACCGGCAAATAATCCCGGCCAAGGTCCATATAACATTGCGACGATAAATATTCCTGCATCGCACAAATTAATGTTTCCATGGGTAAATGGAATCGGAATAATCAAAATCCGACTAATTACAATGTTTAATGCCGTCAATAAAGCAGTCACGGTCATTAATTTTAATTTATTACTTTTCATTTAAGTTCTCCCATGTATCGATCTTGTTCTTATCTGAGAATGTGTACAATGCGCGTTGCCCACCGATCAATTTCGGCCGGGTGTATAAGCCGGTAACATTGGCTGCTCCAATTGTGTGGTGCTTTAACCGAACCGGAACTTGAACAAATTTAACGTGCATTCCAATATCAGTTCCCCCAATGTCAATTCCACCATCGGCAACGATGTGTTCAACTTCAACCGGATCATTCATTTCTTCGTAAGCTGCAACTTGGGTTCCGCCACCCGCATGCATTGATGGGCAAACTGAAACAATTTCAAAGTTGTGCTTTTCGGCAACTTCCCGCTCCATTAATAATGCCCGGTTGATGTGTTCACAACCTTGAATTGCTAAATCGATTTTCCGGGGTTTTAAAAATGCTTGCAACGTTTCATAAACAGCTTTTCCAATTGATAATGCAGAATCGGTTCCCATCCATTCGCCCCGAATCATACTTGTACTGCATCCAACAACAAATAATGATCCAGGTTTCAAATCAAACTTTTCATTATTAAAATAATCAGTTAATACATCTGACAAATTTTCCTTGATATCTGCTAAATCAATCATGATGATCCTCCTTAAAGCAATTAATCATTCCGCCAAAGCAATGGCGTAATATCTATTCCTAATTTTAAATCATTTTCATTTAAAAGGGTATTATGAATGCTTGCTCGAATTCGCTTCATGATTTGCGGCAAACAATCGCTCAACTGGGCATGTTCACTAAGCTCACCAAGCAAAGCTGCTGCAAACGCATCTCCCGTTCCATAAAAATGACCATCAACTTTGCGCAAATAATTTGTTCCACATGAAACGCCATCGTCCCAATAACAGCCAACTTGACCTTGCGTTTCGATTCCGGTTACCACCACCGTTGCATCCTTTTTCAAAAGAGAGCGCAGTTGACTGACCATTGTTGTAATTTGATCCTCTGAAAATGAAGGTGAATATTGATTTCCTGTCAAAAACGCCAATTCAGTTACATTTGGCGTAACCACGTCGGCAAACGGCAATAGTCGTTTTAATTGCTGACAATAGGTTGCATCCAACAATGGGTAATAATGCCCATTATCAGCCATCACCGGATCAACTAACAATAATCGAAAATCATTTATTAATGCGCTTTTCGCAATCAAATCAATAATTTCCGCCTTTCCTAGATAGCCAATCAATCCAATATTTTCGGTATTTTTAAACTGATGATGGGCAGTTTCAAACAATGCTTTCAACCATTCAGCGGAGTAATTAGTTCGAATTGTCCCTTCCATTTCAGTTTGGGTAATGAAATTTTGTACCGGAATCTGTAATGCGCGCAAGCCATAACTTGCAACAATTGGTCCGGCAACATTCATTGAGATACTGTTTAAACTTGATAAATCTTCAATTATAAATGCGTTTTTCATAATATTCTTTCTTTATTAATAAACTATTTTATGTATTATAAATCGATTTTAACTAAAAAAACAGACCTCCCTAAGAGATCTGCCTATTAAATATTCAGTTTTCAAATTCTAATTTTGTAACTTCTTGGCGTCAGCATCCAATTGTGCGAACCCGGCTCCTTGTTTCTTGGCTGGTTCCTTAGCACGAGCTTCCATTGCTTTCCGAGCAAGTTCTTTCCGCTCTTCCTTACTTAAAGTCTTAGCCATAACTACTCGCCTTCTTCCAATTTCGGAATTAAGATTCCTTACACTTTCGTTATAACGCAATTGTCAGCTGAATCAAGAAAAAAGAATTAATTTTTGACGCAAATAATTTGAGCTCGAAAAAGAATTGAATTCCAATGCCAGTTTCATTACCTTTGAGATGAGGTAGTTACATCTCATATTACAATTCAATCCTACACATTAAAACACCTAAGATCACTTAATTTCCTCTAATCTTGACACAGACTGATCGCGGGTGTTTTTTATTAACCTTAATCGCTGTATAATGTTTACAAGAATAACTATATGGAGTTTGATCATGGATTTTAAACAGGAAATTTTAAATTTACTTTTTACTTCACAAAATGATTGGATCTCGGGCGATGAACTGGCCCAAAAGTTCAACATTAGCCGCACAATGGTTTGGAAATACATTAAAGCCCTTGAAAATGACGGCTTCCAAATCAAAAGCAAACGCAGCGCCGGCTATCAGCTTGAAACCGGGTATGCATTAAATAATGCACTGATCGAACGTCAACTTGATCAATCCGTTGACGTCCAAACTTTTAAAACGATCAATTCAACTAACACGTATCTTAAAGAATATCTCGGCGTTCATTCGTTAACCCAACCACTGGCGGTGATTGCCGAAAAACAAACAAAGGGTTACGGCCGCTTTAAACGCAATTTTTATTCACCGGATCACGGTGGAATTTATTTAAGTCTTGCCGTTCCGTTGAATAATCAACCCCTTAATCCTTCACTAGTAACAACAAGCATTGCGATTGGGGTCATTCATGCCCTTCAAAAATTCTTTCCGGAACAAAATTTCAGCGTAAAGTGGGTCAACGACCTTTACATTGGTCACAAAAAAATCGCAGGGATCTTAACGGAAGCAACCGCTGACCTTGAATCCTTAGCACCAACCGAATTAGTAATTGGCGTTGGCATTAACCTAACAACTCAAGATTTTCCTAAAGAATTAAAATCAAAAGTGCAAGCCATCAGCGATCGTCTTCCAGCCGACCTTAACACGATTGCTGCTGAACTGATCAATAACTTACTCAGTATTCTCACCGATTATGAAGACGGCCACTATCTTCAAGAATACCGCCAACGATTAAATCTAATGGGCAAACAAATCGATATGCAGGTCGGCTCGAAACTGACACATGGCGAAGTTGTCGATCTTAGCAATGATGGCGGCTTAGTCGTTAAGGACAAACAAAACCATCTTCAAACATATTATTCAGGGGAAGTTCAAAAAATTTATTTTTAAGGAGAAATATCATGGGGAAAATAAGTAATCAAGAATTGTTCGGCCTGATTGATGCCGCATATAACTCACTTCCTGATCATTACCAAAGCGGCCAACTTGGACAATTGATTCTGAAAGCTGCGCAAAATTTAAATCATGGAATGGACTCAATTACCTGTTGCGTAAGATTGATCCATGATTTTTCAACCTACATTTTGATTGACCAGCATATCAAAAACATTAAGTTTACACCTGAAGTCAAACACCTTTACCAAGTTGCAAACCAAATTGCCCAAAAACGCATTGCTGAAAATGGTTTTGCAAATTTAGGCAATCTGTTTTTACGATAATTGTTAACTTTAATGTTGATTTATGGTTAACAATGTGTAAAACTATCCTTAAATCGTATTTTAAGGAGTTTTTTATGAAACATTCATCAACAATCAGTCTTGCTCAGGTCGCTTTAATGGCCGCTTGTATTTTAGTTTTAGGATTTATCCCACCGATTCCAACCGGGATTCTTCCCGTTCCAATCGTTGTTCAAAACCTTGGAATCATGCTTGCGGGAGTTATTTTAGGGCCGAAAAAAGGAACGGCCAGTGTTGCCCTGTTCCTGCTGATTTCATTGATCACCGGTGGGCCCGCCCAATTTTTTAGTCCAACAAGCGGCTATCTTTATACTTGGCTGATCGTCCCATTTCTAATCGGCTTTTGTTTGCAGCAGTTTCATATTCAACGATTCTCATTGACCCTCGTTATCGTTTGGTTATGGGGCGTTTTGTTCATGGACGTTGCGGGTGGAATATGGTTAGCATGGTATACCCATGCCAAATTAACTTCAACTTTAATTTCGAGTTTAGTCTTTATTCCAGGAGATACAGTTAAGGCCATTTTGACCGCTCTGATTGGCCCGCGGATCGCCGCCCAAATCAGAAAGAAATAACCTCGTTGAATTGTTTTGATTTTTGATATACTAACAATGTAAATAATTTTAAGGAGTGTGGATCACATGAAAAAAGGATTCCTTCTTGTTCCGCTTTTGACTTCCGCTGTTTTACTTGGCGGTTGCGGAAACTCACAAGTTAGTCATTCAACGCATCAAAACAATGCAGTTAAAACTAATAAGGTTGCTGATCAAAATAACCAAAAGAATCAGTCATCAGCAACGGCCGCAACGACAACAACAGCTAGTGACCAACAGGAACAGTCATCGTGGAATCAATCGAAAAATCAGAAACTGGCTTCATTTATGCAAAAATGGGGTACAACAATGAACCAGCAATATAAGAGCTATGGCCCGGGAAATAATACTAATTTTTACGGCATCGCATTTCCGCAACAGTTCGATCAAACTTTGTTAAAGGTTGATAACCAAACCGTTTCAATGAAATGGTCAAATGACGGAACTGGCAATGCCGATTATAACGTGGTCGCAATCTACTGCGACAGCGATACTGCTCAACCGATGAATGAGCACCTTTACCTCTTTACTTTCCATAATGGTGATCCAGTCGTTTTAATTACCCAACAAACTAACGGGAATGTAACGAAATCTGCCAATAACGGCCCCGATGACGGTTTGCACTTTAAAGAAACGGCTAATCAAGATTTGAGTAACGGATTCAAGGCGATTGCCAATGGAAAGACGCCTAAATTGAATGGCCAAAAGACAAGTAATAATGCTAGTCAAAATTCTAGTTCACAATCAGATGCTCCGGATAACTTCCCGGCAGACATGCAAGGGACATGGTATACATACGATAAAACCGACGATAAAATTACATCGATTACAATTAGTGGTAATAAATTAACCGATTCTGAAGACCCGAATGATGTTACTGAAGTTCATAAGATTACGGATTCAGAAAAACAGGCTAATGAAAATACAAACCCAAGTACAATTGACAGTAGTAAACGAAACTGGGCTTACTTTAACCATATTAATGGATGGTTAAATGTTTATGGCTGGTATCAAAGTGCCGGCGATGGTGAATATTATAAGGTCATGACTGAGAATATTAATGGAAAAGACGTCCCAGTCTTAGCTGCTGCTAGCGGTGCCGGAATTTGGTTAGATAACAATTACTACCGCTCACAAGACTTAGCACAACAGCAACAAGATACGACATATGACGGTGAAAGTACACGTTAATAACAACTAAAAAAATGGTCTGGATCCCACTAATCCAGACCATTTTTATCCCCATAACACTTGTACTCAGGAATAACGATTTTTGAACTCGGATCCGCTTCCCAAGACCCGAATATCAATAATCCGTTCTACGAAAGACCGAAACATTAATTACTTTCTCCGTGATTATTAATTTTATTTGCTATTCCCTACCCTTTAAGTATAACTAAATTATTTTCTTTAAATGGGTGAGATAACCACTATTGGGAATTCGTTGTCAAATTTGCAACTAAATTGTGAAAACGATATCATTAAATTGAAAAATTGCCTTAAGGATGTGATCAAATGGATTTTGGAAAAGCCATTTCAAATATTCGAAGAAACAAACATATTTCAATCCAACAAATTACCAATAACACCATTACTAAATCTTCTTATAACCGGTTCGTGAATGGTGAAACGCAGCCTTCCGTTAACAGCTTTTTGACTTTGCTTCAAAATTTGCATGTCAGTTTTGAAGAATTTCTCTATATTTCGCGCGGGTATAAACCAGATTATTTCAATGAAATTGCAATGCAGATTCGGGACGCGACGATTACCAGAAACATCCCGTTAATGCAGGAAATTCACGCAACGATTTCCACTTATGCACAACAAAATCCAAATAACCAGACTTACCTTCATCTTAAATGCGTCACAACCCTTATTCTAAATTCGCTTCAAAATGAACCACTTGATCAGGAATCCAAGAAGATTCTTTTAAATTACCTTTTGAAATGCGACGTGTGGACCCATTACGAGCACACTCTTTTCAATAGTGTAATTTTTATCTTTGAACCGTCAGCCGTTAACGCCATGGAAAAGCGAATCATTCGCAATTTAGATAGTTACGAATTAATGCATATTTATGGAAATGAAAGTTTCCGCAGCTTATGCGTAATTCTTGCGTTTGATATTTCTCATCAGGATTTAATGGCTGCCATCAAGGTCGTCAGCAAGCTTGCTAATTTTTCGCTTCATGCAGACATGCTCTTTGAAAAGACCCTTTATAAGCTCTTTTCAGGAATTGTTTTTCTTCTTTCAGGACAATCAATTGGCCTGCAAAACATTAAGGAAGCAATTCAAATCATGCAGCTAACGGACTCAAAAGACTACTTGAAAGCGACCTTTGCGTTCATTAAAGACGTATGCCAAATTTATGATTTTCATGATGAAGGTCTGGCTCAATTATTAAAAGAAGGTTACCAAAAGTTGGACTAATAACCTTTTAGGGTCCGTTATGCTATAACGAAGATGAAATTAGATAGGAGCTGATCATATGAATTCAAAGATTCGTCAAGTCGCAAAACAACTAAATGCCGGATGTTCAAGTATTGCGTGGGAGACCCAAGACGGCAAACACATCTGGGGCCGGAATTATGATTTCAATTCGATTGCCGAATCAGCAACAACCGTTGTTCCGCGCGGCTTAAAATACTATACTGCCGGAACGCCTTATGATCATAATTTAAGTGAAGAAAACATTGTAACGTCAAAATACGCGGCAGTCGGTGTCGGAACAATGGCCATGCAGGTTACACCCGTCTTTTACGAAGGAATCAACGAAAAAGGATTAATGGGCGGTCAGCTTTTCTATGCTGGATTCGCATCATTTCCTGATGTTCCGCGACCAAATAGCCAAGAACTTAACCCGGGTTATGTTGTTACCCATGCGCTTCTTCAATGTGCAACCGTTGATGAAGTCGTTGACCTGCTTACAAAAAAGGCAACGTGCGTTAACCAATCACTTGCTGGTTCAACCGCAACCGTTCACTGGGTCTTTTCTGACCGTTCCGGGGAAACGATCATTATCGAACCTGATAACCAACAAATGACCATTTACCGGCATACTGCTGGCGTAATGACCAACAGTCCCGATTATCGTTGGCACAAGCAAAACCTTTTAAGTTACTTGAACGTTAAAAACGATGAATTCCCTGACCGTAACATGGATGGCATCGAAGTTCAAAAACCATTTAAGGGAACCGGTGCCCTCGGATTACCTGGTGATTTCACTTCGCAATCGCGTTTTATTCGGGCATCATTTCTTAAATATTATGGCATCAAGGGTCAAAATGAAGAAGAAGGAATTCAATATCTATTCCATTTGCTCGATAACGTGGCCATGCCGCTTGGAATCGTCAAAGTCGCTGATCATGGAAATCAACAAGATTACGATGAAACGATCTATTCGGCTGCAATGTGCGCTGAATCACTGAAGTTTTACTGGAAATCATACAAAAATTCAACGGTTCAATGCGTTGACCTTAATCATGAACTGAATAATACGGAAGTTAAGAGTTTCCCGTTGAATAACGAAACCCCTGATTTTAAAAACGTTAATTAACTATGCTAAACTAAACTGGTTAATTTAATCTAAAAGGAAACTTGTTAAATGAGTAAGGACCGGTTGACCGCGTTTTTTGATGCTGTGCTTGCGATCGTTATGACGGTTTTAGTTTTAAGCTTAAAGCAACCAGCCTCTGCGACGTTAAGTGCCGTTTTAGCATTGCATAAGGAATACTTAACATATGCAACTTCATTTTTTGTTTTATGTATTACCTGGCATAATCTGCACAACACATTTCAAGTCGTTCGTAAAATTAACGGCGGTGTTTTATGGGCAAATTCATTGTTACTTTTTGCGATTTCGTTTTTCCCATACGTAACCACTTTTGTCAGTGATCACTTTTTTGCGCGGGTTGCTGAATTTTTCTTTGGAATCGTCTTTTTACTGATTTCATTAATGTATGTTTTACTTTGCTTTACCCTTTACTGGGCGGATAAAGCCAATAAGGCGCTTTTCCAAGTGATTTATCGACCACGGAAATTTACAATTTATTTTTTGATTCAAATTATAGGATTCATTTGCGGATATTTTTACCCGCCAGCAATCATCATTACGGTGATCCTTGCAACCGCCGTTTGGATAATTCCAGAGCGCCGGGCTGAGCAAATTATCAAAAAACAACATCAGCATTAAAAAAACACTCACCAGATTTAAATATCTCGTGAGTGTTTTTACTTATGTGAATCCATTTTGTATTCCTTCAAATTCTATAAATTACGGTTGTACTTTAAGTTCTGCATCAATGCGGTGATTGAAGCTAAATCATGTTTCTTAACAAAGAAATTTAATACTTTTTTCATTGGAATCCCTCCTTCAACCTTTCCTTTAATTTCACCTTTATCCTAACACCGCACCTTAAGCTACCCCAGCCTTTAGCTCGATTTCTAATTGAATTCTTAATTCCCAATCACCGTTTCGCTGTAAGCTTATCTTCCATCGCTTAATCCTTACAGTCGCAATGGATTACAGCCCTTTAAAATTTTAAATTACGACCATAAAAAAAGAGATTGCTGAGTTTTCTAACAATCTCTTAATAATTAAAAGTAATCATTAAACCCTAAAATATTCTTCTTCACTGCCGAATCAAACTGCGCTAATTGCTCGTCATTAATTGCTTGCACTTGAATTCGATGAAGTTGAACCGCTTGTTCTAAAGACAATTGTCCAAAGAAAAAGGCTGACAAATCATTAATCTTCCCCCTGATTTGCCAATGATCTTCCTGAAACTCTTGTTCGATTCCCGCTTTGCTTACCTTCCAAACGCCGTTATTCGATTGAAGAACATCATCTTCAATCTTGATGAACATTGTTCCAAACTCATTTTCAAACGGATATTTGGCAATAAACCGTTTAAAGTTAACAATTCGGCCCATCATATACGGCTCGACATGCACATTCATTTCACCTGGCTCAAGTGAATAGTGTCCCTGGTAAAAATTGCTGTAATCCTTAAAAATGAATCGTTCAACCATGCTTGAATGCGCCGCAATGAAATTCAACAGCGTTTGGTACGTATCCCAATCTTGGTAATTCATTTCAGAAACAACGATATTCGTCCCCTGAATTTCATAAATTGCATAACCCGTCATTTGAGTTGAATCATAGACCTTCGCTACATTCCATTTATTTTTCAAGGTGAGGTAATGCCACCACCATGGCTGCCGGTTGATCTTTCCATCTTGCGTTGCAACCGTTTGGCGATAATATTCAGCAACCTCATCCACGGAATTTGCAAGCGGTGTTCGTTCGACCTTGCGCTGAGCTTCTACTTTGGCTGGCCGAAACTTTTGCGCATCAATTTCGTATGTAAACGCACTGACAGCCTGCTCATAACCCAACCGGCGATAATAACGTTGCGAGAATGGGGCTAAAAATGACAATTCATATCCATCGGCGTTCATGTCCGCTAAAGCGGTTTTTAATAAGGTAGTTGCGTACCCACGTCCGCCGTATTCCGGATAAGTCATCACATCGCCAATTCCGCCCATTTGAAAAGGCTGATCCCCAATTCGAAGCTCAAACGGTAGTCGGTACAGGCCGCTGACAACCTGCTCGCCATCTTTGATTCGAAAAACTTTTCCATGTTCAACCCGATCCATAAAAAACGCTTTCCGCGCGGGTGAATCTTGGCGGTTAAAAGCGTACAGATAAAGTTGATAAAGCGATTCGCGCTCTGACAGCTGTAAAACTAAATCTTCCATCTGAGATTCCTCCTTTCTTATAAAGAATGATAACGCTTTCTCGAATAAATGTATATACCAATTTTAATAAAAAATAATTCAACAATAACTAAATGCTGAATGCAATTCCCAGTTCAAATAATTGCTCTGGAAGCGCTTATTTAATATAATGCTGATTGAATAAGTTTAAGGGAAGTGAAAAGATGTCAAATGATGTTTATCCTGATCAGGAAGTTTGGAATTACATTCAAACTGAACTTAAAAAACGCGATATTTCGCTTAATGAAATTGCCACCCATGCATGGGAACATCAGCGACAATTCAACAGTGAATTGACGATCAATGAAGCGGAAATGGCCGTTCGCAAGGTCTTAAGTAAACGGGAAGTTCGCAATGCGATTATGGTTGCCCTTGCGATTGATAACCTTGCAAATGCGCATCAGTTACCTGAACCGCTACAGACAATTATTGCTGAAGACAATCCTTGTTTTGGGGTCGATGAAATGCTTGCCATTAACGGAATTGCTCAACTTTACGGGTCAATCGCCGTTTCAAACTTCGGTTACCTGGATGTTCATAAATCAAATGCAGCCAAAAAGCTTGATACCGCGCAAAAAAATGGCGGCCAAATTGCAACCATGCTCGATGATTGCATTTCTGCCATTCAGGCCTGTGCTGAAGGTTATTTAGCCCATAATTTAAGCGCAAGCGATATGGAATAATGAATGAAGGAGGAGATTTCAACGAAATTTAATAAAGTTTTTGTTCTCGGTGGAACCGGTTTTCTTGGATACCATACAATTAAAGAATTATTAAATAATGATATTAAAGTCAAAACCCTTTCACTTCCACCTAAAAAAGATACGGTAATCAAAGAAGATAATCCCCTTGAAGGTATGGACAATGTTGAATGTCTCGTTGGAAATATCAATGAAATGAATGACCACGAAGTCGTTGAGATGTTAAGCGATTGTGATGGCTTTATTTATGCTGCCGGAGCCGATGAACGAATTCAAGCTGAAATTCCAGCAAAACGATTTTACTATGAGGCAAATGTTTTACCAACGCAACGGATGGTTCGCCTGGCCTGTCAGGCAGGATTGAAAAAATTTGTTGTCTTTGGCTCATACTTTGCTGAAATGGCTGAACGTTATCCTGAAACCGGTTTGAAAGACTCACCGTACATCAACACCCGTCTTCTCCAAGAACAAGTTGCTTTTGCTGAAGGCGAAGGCAAGATGGAAGTTTGCGGATTACGCTTACCATACATCTTCGGAACAATGAAGGAACGTATGCCATTATGGCAAATGTTTGTTGACCGAATTCGCGACAATGATGTTTATCCAGTCTTTAAAGGTGGAACTGCATGTGTAACGGCTACCCAAGTTGGTGAAGCTGCGGTCGGCGCCCTCCTCTATGGTCACCACCGGGAAACATTTGCCATCGGTGACATTAACATGACCTACGAAGAATTCGCCAATATCATCAAAGATGAACTTGGAACAAACACTCAAATTCCAGTCATCACCCTTGAAGAAGGGTTGCCAACTTACAAGGAACTTGATCGGAATCTTGCCGACCAAAATCGCGAAAGCGGCATTCACATGGAAATGATTGCCCACGTTCAACAGAAATTCTGTTACTTAAACTGGGCCGATACTTTCCCAAAGTTACACGTGAAACGCGAAGATATTCGCGAAGAACTGCGGAAGACGATCCGGTATATTATTGAACTCGAAAATCAACAGTAAATGTTTCATGTGAAACACATAAAAAGCGATGAGCAAAAATTGCTCATCGCTTTTTAAATTTCATTTGGATAAAAAATAATCTTTGTATCCGAAACGCCGCACTCCTGCTTTAAGGTTTCTTCAATCTGTTCAGCAAGAATAAATGATTCTTTAACAGTCATCTTCCCACTAACTGTTACCTCGGCTTCAACGGTCACCAAACTTCCGTTATAGTGTGCTGTTAAGCCCGGGACGGATTTGATTTGCGGATTATTTAAAATTACCTTTTTGTATTTTTCTTCTTTTCGCGGATTAAAGTAATCAGCAAGGTTCAAACTGCTTTCAAGAAAAATTTTAAATCCCGAGTACAGAATGAAACAACCAATAATGATACTGGCAACACTGTCGACCCACCGAATGCCAAATTTCCACATTACAAAAATTGAAACGGCAGTTCCAACACTCGTTAAAATATCACCCAGACTGTCTTGGGCCGAAGCTAACAACGCTGCGCTGTTGGTCTTTTTACCACTTGAATAGTTAATGATATAAATCAAAAGAATCAAAATAACGGAAATCCCAGCTCCAACAATTCCAATTGGATTCGGGATTTTTTGTGTCTTAAGATTCATTAATGCGTGAATCCCGCCGCTAATAATATTGACTGCAATTCCAATCATCAAAATCGAAGTTACAAGCGTAAAAATCGTTTCAAAGCGGAAGCGTGATAAGCGCACCCTTTTCTGGTTACTCAACTCATTTTGATCACTCACCGGAAATCCAATCAGCCGCGTTTCATCTTCATCACTGGCAATGTGAATTCCAACAATCAATAGGAACGTCGAAATCACCCCGGATAAGTTATTAAAGGCATCCGCTTTTAAAACCTCCGCCTCACTCTGGATTGCAAGCCAATATTCGATCAGGAAAATTAAAACATACGTCAGAACATTAAAAAACAAATTACGTTTAACGACGCGATAGTTTTTGAATTGTTCCGATTGCAACTTTTCCCACGTCACACTTTCATTTTCTTCATATGAGTTATCTTTTTTTACCATTCAATCTTCTCCACGTTTGATAATGCTTGCGTTAAGTAATCGCACTTTTGATTTTCAGCAGCAACTTTTGCTTGATTGAACGTAAACTTTCCGGTCCGCAATAATTCTTCATATAGATCATAGTATGGAATTTCCCGTTCATGGGCAATTTGCAATTCCTTTTCTAAGTCATAAGGAACATTACGCTGATCCCAACTTAAAACACTTCGATGATCGATCGTTAAAATGCCGTAACTGGCTTTTCCACTGATTTCTAACCGATCAGATACTGGCATTCCAACACTTCCGGGATTGAAAATGTACCGGCCATCATTCGTCATCCGTAAAATTGAACGATGCGTATGGCCGTAAATTCCAACGTCCGCATCAGTTTGACTCATCAATTCGTCAAAATTAGCCTGTTCATTTGTTGGATAACTGAAACCGCCGCGGCATTTAGTTGGAGTCGAATGAAAAATATTAAAAGTAATTTCTTCGACTTTAATTTCCTGTCTCAATGGTAATTGGGATAACCAATCAAATTTTGCTTTTCCAAGTTTTTCCCGGTCATACGTCGAAGTAATGATCGCCATAATTGCTTTTGGATTATTTTCAAAATCCGTGAATTGATGATCAATCAAACTTCGATAAACCGCCTCATGATTCCCAATGATCCACGTTAACGGGTTAACCTGTTGAAGGGCTTCAACACATTCCAACGGCTCTGGCCCGCGATTCGTAATGTCACCTAAAACAATGTAATCATCAACGTTTTGTTTTTGGGCATCTTCCAATACAGCCTTCAATGCTTGATAGTTCCCATGACTATCGCCGATCAATGCTAATTTTCGCATCTCAATCCCTCGCTTTAGTTTGATCTTTACTTTTAATCTTAATCATTCCGTTAATAATTGACAATTACTTGGCTGTTAACTTTGCACTTTCTTTGATAAGTCCTAAGAGCTCATCTGCCGTCAGTGAAGTCAAATTAACCGCAACCGTATTCCAATGAACTTTATTCATATGATATCCAGGATAAAATCCCGTTTCACTTTGTCTTAAAATGTCACCTTTATCTGGATCAAGCTTAATATCAATCAATAATTGACCGTCAATTTCAAAAATCAGCGCCATAATTTTATTATTCGATTGATGTTTGATAACCATCCATTTGATTTTTTCATGACTATTCGGTCCGTTAAACGGATAACATTCATAACCATCTGTATTAGCTAATACCAAATCAATTAATTCCTGCCGTTCCAATGTTTCACCCTTTTCCGTTTGTGTTTCACATGAAACATTATATAAAAAAGGTTCTGGCTTCCACCAGAACCTTCTTGATGATTATAATTCTTCACCATTTGATTTAATTACTTTCCGGTACCAATCAAACGAATCTTTCTTCATCCGTTTCATTGTTCCATGACCTTGATCATCGCGGTCAACATAAATGAATCCGTAACGCTTTGACATTTGCCCTGTTCCAGCTGAAACTAAGTCAATGCATCCCCAAGTCGTGTATCCGCGTAAATCAACTCCATTTTGGATTGCGCGGTCCATGGCTTCAATGTGTTCTTTCAAATATTGAATCCGGTAGTCATCATGGATTTTACCATCAGCATCGATTTTGTCGATTGCTCCTAATCCATTTTCGACAATCATCATCGGTAATTCATACCGGTCGTACATCTTTTCAAGGTAGTATTGCAACCCGTCTGGATCATCTGCCCATTCCCATTCGGAATAATTCAGGTATGGATTCCGGGCGCCGGTTGAAAGGTTTCCGCCAACTTCTTCCTGATCTTTATGGGTCGTAACCGCACTCGACATGTAATACGAGAAAGTATACATATCAACCGTTCCGTTTTTCAAAATCTCACGATCTTCATCAGTAATATCAAGTTTAACATGATGCTTATCCCATAACCGGTGAGCAAACGTTGGATACTTTCCTTTGCATTGCACATCGCCGCAATAATAGATGTCACGTTCCCACATATGTTCATTTAATAGGATGTCCTTTGGATCCGGTGTCAACGGATAAGTTGCAATTCCGCAGATCATGCATCCAATCTGATTATCAGGATCGATTTGATGTCCAATTTGAACGGCTTTTGCACTTGCAACAAATTGATAATGCAACTTTTGGTATGCGTGCTGGTATTCTTCATCGGAAGCTTGATGACCGCCAAAGTGTATGAACATGACCGTACTGTTGATTTCATTAAACGTTAACCAATAGTGAACTAATCCCTTGTATTCTTTAAATAATGTTTCAGCAAACTTAGCATATAAATCAATGACTTTCCGGTTACCCCAGTCATGGTACTTTTCTTCCATTGCAAGCGGATCGTCGGAATGCGAAATTGTAACTAACGGTTCAATGTTGTACTTATGCAACTCTTCAAAGACTTTCCGGTAAAAATCAAGTCCTGCTTGATTCGGCTTGTCTTCTTCACCCGTTGGAAAAATCCGCGACCATGAAATCGACATCCGGAACATTTTAAAGCCCATTTCAGCAAAAAGTTTGATGTCTTCTTTGTAGTGATGGTAAAAATCAATTGCTTCCTGGTTCGGGTAATATTCGCCGGGCAAAACGGCCCCAGTTGCATCACTCGGAATAAATGACCCCTTTCCTGTTCGCCCATCCTTAAACTTATATGTTACTTGACGGTTTTGATGAAGCGAACCGGCCGTGGTTACATCCGTCCGGGCCAGTCCCCGACCATCAACATTATATGCACCTTCAATTTGGTTAGCAGCCGTTGCGCCGCCCCAATAGAAATTCTTTGGAAAACTCATCTCTCAAACCTCCTATTTCAAGCTAAGTAATTCGTCGCCGGCATTCACTTGACCTTCCTTAACGGCTTTGATTTCGTGATAATTCTTTGAGTTAGTGATTACCATCGGAATTGTAGTGTCATAACCGGCGTTTTTAATTTCATCTAAATCAAATTTAATTAACTGTTGTCCCTTGGTTACGTGGTCACCTTTATTAACCAATGTTTCAAATCCTTTTCCTTGAAGTTCAACGGTATCCATTCCAATGTGGATCAAAACTTCAGCACCGTCTTTCGTCCGTAACCCAATTGCGTGTCCAGTTGGGAACGTCATCAAAACTTCGGCATCATCAGGAGCGGCGATTACATTATCTGATGGTTCAACGGCAACGCCCTTACCCATCGCACCTGATGCAAACACTTCATCTTTAATACTTGCAAGCGGAACGGCATTTCCTTTGATTGGACTTGCCAAAGTTGTTGCTGGGTTGTAGCAAACATTTTGCTTTTCCGGTTGAGCACCTTGAGTTTCGTCATGATCATAAACTTCATCAACCACTGGTGCTGGAGCTTCAACGGCAGCAGCAACTTCTGGGCCATCAACCGCATTTTTACCAAAGAGAACTTGAAGAAGGAACCCGAGAATAAAACCAACAACGGAAGCAATAATTGTTCCCCAGAAGCCCATGCCAATTCCAGCCTTTGGGTTAATCATTGATGGATATACAAAGATTCCCATTCCACCCATCATATATCCAAGTCCATGGAATGCACCAATAATTCCACCAGTAACAGCCCCGGCAATACAACTTAAAATAAATGGCTTTTTCCGTGGAAGGGTTACCCCGTAAATTGCAGGTTCAGTAACCCCAAAGATTCCGGAAACAAACGCTGGAATCGCAACGGAACGCAACTTTTGATCTTTGGTTTGGAAAATAATTGCTAAAACAACTCCAATTTGGGCAAAGCAAACCGTGTATGATAAAGGTAAAATTGGCATGTATCCTAAAGCTGCTAAATTAGCCATCGCAACGGCAACGATTCCCCAGTGAAGGCCAAACATAACAAAGACTTGCCAGAAACCAGCTAATAATAATCCAGCTAAAATTGGACTAAAGCCGTAAACTGCTTTACATGCAAAGCCAATAATGTCACCTAACCAAGTAGCCACTGGTCCAATCACGATCAAACTAACTGGAACCGCAATTAACAATGTAAAGAACGGAACTAAGAATAACTTAACGGTGTCGGGAATAATTTTCCGCATCCATTTTTGAACATGACCGGCAAACCAAACCGCTAAAATAATCGGAATAACTGATGAAGTATAGCTTGCAGCCACCACCGGAATTCCTAAGAACGTTGCGTGAATTTCAGATTGTAAGAATGTTCCTTTAAATAACGTAAAGAGAACATGATGACTGTTTGCCATGGCAACAATCGATGGATAACACATGACAGCCGCAATCGTTAATCCAATGTACTTATCAAGGTGAAATTTCTTTGATGCACTTAATGCTAAAACAATTGGCAGGAAGTAGAAGAAACTATCCCCAATCGCATACAAAATTTGATATGTCCCCGAAGTTTTGGCAATCCATCCCAATGAAGCAAACATCGCGGCAAAGCCTTTGAGCATTCCGGCAGCACACAACGGACCTAAGGCCGGGGTGAAAATGCTTGAAATTATATCGATAAAACGATCAAGCAAACTCATGTTACTTGTATCTTCATAGTCATCCGGAACTTCCCCACCGCCGGAAAAGCCACCGATTTTGATCAATTCATCATAAACATCGGCAACGTTATTTCCAATTACAACCTGATATTGGCCGCCTGCTTTAACGACTGAGATGACGCCATCAATGTTTTTGACCTCTTCATCATTGGCCTTCTTTTCATCCTTTAACTTAAACCGTAGCCGGGTCGTACAGTGAACCACACTGATTACGTTATCCTTACCGCCAACGCCGGCGATAATCTTTTTGCATAAATCTTGATATGCCATTTGAAACTCCT
>NZ_JAULLI010000029.1:0-13745 GCF_030518115.1 Ligilactobacillus sp. 110_WCHN | reverse complement strand
TTTTAAAAAAACATTTTCTTTAAATATGTTATCTTGAAGTGTTAAATATGGTTGTATATTTTCCCGTATCCAATCTTTTGTAGGTATGGGTACCTCAAGGGATCTGAAATCCGTTTTGTTAAATTTTTGCTGTGCTGATCCTGATGTGATTGAAAATATTGCATGTTGTCCCCAAAATGATTGGAAGTAAACATAAAGATAATCAGTTAAAAATGTCTTTTCCGATTTTATAAAGATTTGGTTATTACCAACTACCATTGGAATTTTTATAAATGGAGTTCTATGAACACTTCCAACATCGGCTACATTTGAAATTACTACTTCACCACCGGATAAATGTGATTTTTTTAAATAATCATACGATTTTTTATCAATATATTTCTTATTTCCCTCTAAATTATTTTTAAAGTCAATATTTCTAATAAATAATGCATAGTTAGGTTTGTCAAAATATGAAACATTATTCTTTAAAGACTTAAAACTACCGTTTGCCACATGATCAGAGACAGTTATTTCTAGATTGCTAATCTTTTTTAATTTAAACTTATTTAAATTTATTAATTCTGCTAAATTTAATAATAAAATATTAGATAAATTATCATTTAGCTAATAATTGACGGATATTATGTGATGTAATAGTAATAAAAGGAGATATTTACTATGCAAAACAAAGAGTCAGAAAAAATTATTAGAGAAATGTTACCCTATTTGAATAATCAACAATTAATACAATTAAAATCTGTACTTAAAGATCTTATTACTTCTTCAAATAATGTAAAAGAAGGTAGTTCAAAAGATAATAAAGTACTATTGGAAAAGTATTTTGCTGCAAAGAGGGCAGAAGGGTGTTCCGAAAAATCGTTAAAGTATTATAAAGCGACTTTAACTAAAGCATTATCAACAATTGGTAAAAATGCTGAAGAAATTATAACAGATGAATTGAGGAACTATTTAACAAATTATCAAAAGTTACATAGTTCTAGTAAGGTAACTATTGATAATATTAGGCGAATTTTATCTAGTTTTTTTAATTGGCTAGAAGATGAAGATTATATAGTTAAAAGTCCAGTGCGAAGGATTCATAAAGTAAAAGTATCAACAACTGTAAAGGAAACGTATTCTGATGAAGAATTAGAAAAATTACGCGATAATTGTGTTCAAATAAGGGATTTAGCAATGATTGATTTTTTTGCTTCAACTGGAATTCGTGTAGGTGAATTAGTTTTATTAAATCGTAATGATATAAATTTTCAAGAACGAGAATGTGTAGTCTTTGGAAAAGGAAATAAAGAAAGAATTGCGTATTTTGATGCACGTGCTAAATTGCATTTGCAAAAATATTTAGATACTAGAAATGATAATAATCCTGCTTTATTCGTTTCTTTGTATGGTAAGAATACAAGATTGACAATTGGAGGAGTAGAATCAAGATTAAAAAAATTAGGAAAGAAAATAGGAATAAATAAGGTTTATCCTCATAAATTTAGAAGAACTTTGGCAACAACCGCGATTGATAAGGGAATGCCAATAGAACAACTTCAACAATTATTGGGGCATAAAAAGATTGATACAACACTACATTATGCAATGGTTAAACAGCAAAACGTAAAATTAGCACATAGAAAATATATAGGGTGATGAATTTTGAAGGTAAAATTACGTGATTTTGTTGAATTAGTTAAAACGAGAGTAGATATAAAAGATGCAGATGTAGCTAATTATATTAGTACAGATAACATGTTACCTAATCGAGGAGGAGTTGAATTTGGTAATAGTAAATTACCTACTACAAAAACAGTTAATAATTTTATAAAAGGAGATGTACTAATATCTAATATTCGACCTTATTTTAAGAAAATTTGGTTTGCTGATAGAAGTGGTACACGTTCAAGCGACGTTTTATGTTTCAGGGCTACTAATGAAAAATTATCAAAGGAATATTTATATTGTGTTTTACAAAGTGATTCTTTTTTTAATTATGTTATGTCTACATCTAAGGGAACAAAAATGCCACGTGGTGATAAAGAAGCAATTCTTGATTATGAATTTGAATTAGTTTCAAAGGAAAAACAATATGATAAATATCATTCAATTTTACTTCTTGAAAGAAAAATATATTTAAATAATCGTATAAATGATAATTTAGATTCATTACTGACAACTATTTTTGAAAAAGAAGTTAAGAACATTAATTACAGTAAGGCAAATTTGACAGATATTGCTAATTATAGAAACGGATTAGCAATGCAAAAATATAGGCCCAAAAGTAATGAAAAAAGCTTACCTGTTCTAAAAATTAAAGAGTTGAATCAAGGTTTTACTGATTCATCTTCAGATAGATGTTCATCAGAAATCAATGAAGATTTTATTGTAAAAACTGGCGATATTATATTTTCCTGGTCAGGCACACTTCTTGTGAAAAATTGGTTAGGCACAACTGCGGGACTTAATCAACATTTGTTTAAGGTTACTTCAAAAAAATATCCCAACTGGTTTATCTATGAATGGACTAAATATCACTTAAATAAATTTCAAACTATTGCCTCTGGAAAGGCAACAACTATGGGACATATTAAAAGAAGTGATTTAAAAGAATCGCAGGTTTATATACCCAACGAAGAAAAACTAAATAAACTAAATACATTAATGAAACCGATTTATGACAAACGAATCGAGATTATTAGAGAAAATCAACAATTAACTTATATCAAGCAAATTTTACTACAAAAATATTTTTAAGCAGCTAAATTATCATTTATCATCTTAATCACAGAAAGGAGCGTGTTAATATGTCAAAAAACTTTTTGTTAGAGTCAGATATTGAAAATCTTGCATTAGATACTCTAAAAAAAGTGGGTTATACAATTTATAAAAGCCCCAGTTCATCTTTACCTAGCCCAGAAATAGATGCAATGCGTCAAAATGACCACGCTACGGCTTTGCTAATTGATAAAGTAGAACAAGCTCTTCGAAAATTAAATCCAGGATATTCTGAAGAAATTTATCATGAAGCTTTACGGCAGCTTATCCGTTTGTCTGATAATCCTGATATGATGATTAATAATCATTATTTTCACAAGCTTCTTATTGAAGGAATTAGAGTAAAAACGACAATTAACGGCGAAAATCGAACAGAGGTATTATATCCAATTGATTTTAAAAATGTAGAAAAAAATGATTTCATTGCAACTAACCAATTTACCTTTGAGGGAAATAAAGAGCGGCGTCCAGACACAACGATTTTCGTTAATGGATTACCACTAGTCACATTTGAATTTAAGGATGCAAGTAATCCAAATGTAAGTATTAAAAATGCATATCGCCAATTACAAACTTATAAGGAAGATATTCCAGATTTTCTGAAATATAATGAAATCTTAGTAATATCAGATGGAATCAATTCACGTGCCGGTTCACTGACAGCTGGATTTGATCGTTTTATGCGCTGGAGAGAACCTAAAAATGTATCTGTAGGCGACGATTTAGAATTAGAAACAATGATAAAGTACATGCTGAGTCCGAAAGACTTACTTAATTTAGTTGAAAACTTTATCATTTTTGAGACTGACGGAGATAATACAATCAAAATTCTAGCTGCTTATCACCAATACTATATGGTAAATAAGGCGGTTGAAGCTGCTAAGCGAACCCTTAACGATCCTAAAGATAAAAGAATTGGGGTTGTTTGGCATACAACTGGATCAGGAAAAAGCTTATCAATGGTATTTTTCTCAAGTATCGTGGCTAGAAAATTAAATAATCCTACATTATTAGTAGTTAATGATCGAAATGATTTAGATGATCAATTATTTGATACCTTTTCAGCTGCCCATGAATTTCTTCGCCAAACTCCTGAGCATGCGGAATCAAGTGAAGAATTGCGTCAATATATGGATAAACAGGCTGGAGGAATTGTTTTTTCAACGATTCAAAAGTTTTCGCCAAATTTTGATAAAGGTGAGACCGAGATGCCAGTTTTGAGTAATCGAAGCGACATTATTGTTATTGCAGATGAAGCACATCGTACTCAGTATGGACTAAAGGCAAAGTTTACGGAAAATGGTTTACGATATGGTTTTGCTAAGTATTTACGGGACGCCTTACCAAATGCAGCATTTATTGGATTTACTGGAACACCAATTTCCAATGCTGATAAATCTACCGTAGCGGTGTTTGGTAAATATATTGATGTTTATGATATTACTCAGGCTGTTAATGATCATGCAACGGTAAAAATTTACTATGAGAGTCATGTGTTTCCACTTAAATTACGAGATGATGCACAAGAAAAATATCAACAATTACTTAAAGAGGCAAATTTAGATGATGATCCGAATATTGAGGAAAATGCTCGTCGAAATCGAGAATATTCCCGCTTGGAGGCACTAGCAGGGGCACAACCTCGGTTAGAAAGTATTGCTAACCATTTTGTTAACCATTTTGAGTCGCGTCAAAAAGAAGCATTTGGCAAGGCAATGATTGTTGAAATGTCTCGTCGCAATGCTGTTCGACTTTATAACGAAATTATCAAGTTACGTCCTGAATGGGAAAGTGACGATCTAAATAAAGGAAAGATTAAAGTAGTAATGACGTCATCTGCTGCAGATGGACCGGAGATGGCAAAATTTCAAACCAATAAAAGTGAACGGCGTATTCTCCAAAAGAGAATGAAAGATAATAACGATGAGCTTCAAATTGTCATCGTTGTTGATATGTGGTTAACAGGATTTGATGTTCCGTCAATGAATACAATGTATATTGATAAACCAATGAAGGGACACAATTTAATACAGGCAATTGCTCGAGTTAACCGCGTTTTCAAAGACAAGGATAGTGCACTAGTTGTTGACTATATTGGAATTGCTGAAAATTTAAAAGATGCCTTAAATGTATATTCAACGGAAGACCAGGGACAAGTCGGAATCAATATGAATAAAGCCGTAGCTTTATTAAAGGAAAAATATAATATTATTACTAATGATTTCCTATATGGCGTGGATTACTCTGATTTTGATTCTGAAGATAAAACCATCCGGCTTAAGGTGACTCGCCAAGTGGCTAATGAAATTCTTCACGAAGATGAAGAAACACAAAGAAAATTTTTGGACGTAGTTACCGAATTGCAAAAGGCGTATGCATTAACTTCTACTCAACCGGAAGCACAAGTGTATAGTAAAGAAATTGCTTTTTTTAAGACGGTTAAAGTCTTTATTCAAAAGCTAAAACAACCAGATACTGAAGCAAAAGTTGGAGAGCATGTTGATGTAAAGTACCAGATGCAGCAATTGTTAGACCAATCGATTATTTCCGAACCAAACGTTGATTTATATGATGAACTAGGAATTAAACGTCAAAATATTGACTTAATATCAGACAAATTTTTACAAAAGGTTGATAAGATGCCTGAAAAGGATGTAGCAATTACCTTATTAGAGAAACTGCTTAAAGGAAAAATAAAAGCAATGACGAGGACAAATAAGGTTATGTCTGAAAAATTTGAAGAAATGCTTAGGAAATCAATTGACGAATATAATAAACGAGGAATTACAAGTGAGTTAGTTATTCGTAAACTAATAGAAATGGCAAAAAAAATTAATGCTGAACAAGAAAAAGGTAAAAATTTAGGATTAAGCCAAGAAGAAATTGCCTTTTATGATGCTTTAGCAGACCATGAAAAAGCTATTGAAGTCTTAGGCGAAGAGAAACTTCACTTGATTGCGCAAGAATTAGTGAAATTAGTGAAAAAAGAAGCTGGAGTAGACTGGGAAAAACGCCGGAATATTCAGGCTAAAATGCGTGTCGCTGTAAAACGTCTATTACGGAAATATGGCTATCCACCAGATATTGCTCCAGAGGCGGTTAATACGGTTGTTGAACAGGCTGAATTAATGGCTTCAAATGAATAGCTTTAATCGTTAATTAGAGTACAAAGAAGTATTGACTTTTGTTATATAGTTGATACTTCTTTTTTGATATGCAATATTTTATTAATGATAATTCCTCTTAAAATGCTATAATTACACTACTTAAATTAATAGACAAAAATTAAAGGGGAAAAGTATGGAATTTTTAGAGCATTTAAAAAATAACAATGAATTTCCAATAATCTTTATTGGTTCAGGTATAACTCGCCGATATTTTATGGATGCACCCACCTGGGATGATTTGCTTCAGAAACTATGGGAAGAGTCAAATATCGATAGTTCTTACTTAGCTAGATTTAATGAACTTGAAAAAGATAAAAATACAAGTTTTGATATATATACTAACTTGGCAGAAGAGATAGAGAAAAAATTTGATTCAGAATTTTATAATGGAAAAATAACATTGAAAAATCTTTCGCCTGAACAAGCGCATAAAGGAAGAATATCACCATTCAGATGCCGAATAGCAGAGATATACTCTAATCTTCAACTAAAAGATGGCATTGAAGAAGAGCTAGCTTTATTTCAACAAATGCTCCAAAAAGCGAGGCTAATTGTAACAACAAACTATGATGGGTTTATAGAAAAGCAATTTGATAACCGAATCAAAGTCCGTATAGGAAACAAAGGATTATTTGAAAATACAGCTGATATAAATGAATTATATAAAATCCATGGTTCAATAGATGATCCGAACAGTATTGTTATTACTGCAAGTGACTATAAGAATCTTAAAAGAACATCTGCAATAGTGAATGCAAAAATTTTAAGTAAATTAACTGAATCTCCAATTCTATTTTTAGGTTATTCACTTACGGATGAAAATATTCGTTGTTTATTAAAAGATTTAGCAGATAATATGCCATTTTCAATTGAAGATGCGGCTAGGAGAATTGGAGTTGTTGATTATAAAAAGGGTCAGTCAAAGGTTAGCGAAGTAATTTGCGATACATTTGGAGTTCACTATACGCAACTTTCAACTGATAACTATTCTTAAATATATGAAAAAGTTGCTGAAATAGATCAAGGCGTATCACCAAGTGAAATTGCTAAGTATCAAGCAGCGTTTAGAAAAATCATCGATATAAAAGGTAAAAAAGGGGAATTAAAGAATGTTCTTACTTCTTTTGTTAATCTTGACAAATTACCAGATGAATTAAAAAAGCGAAATCTAGTTGTTGCTTTTGGAGATAATAGATATTTATATAAATATCCAAGTTATGCGGATTATGTTAAAAGCTACTTTCTTGAAGAGGATGATATGCCATTAGAAATAGCAATAAAATTTATAACAAATTTATCGCCGCAATCTGCATTACCAATTTCAAAGTATTTATTAAAATTAAAAAATAATGGAGGTATAACTTTAACGGAAAGAGATAAGAACAAAATAAATAATCGTTTAAGAAGATTTGAATCTCTTTCTTCATTAAATGTTAGTGAACCTGGAAATAAATATATTGATAGACTAAAAAAGCTGGATTTTACTCAACCGGAAGAGGTTTTTGAAGACAATGATCTTATGCATCGATTAAAAATTATGTATTTTATTAAGCATATTAATGATTATAGTCAGGAAGTAATAATGAATATGATTAAGTATATTTTAATCAATGAGGACGATAATTTTATAGGTGAGACGAATTGTAGAAAATTATTCCTAGCATATAGCTTAAAGTTCGAAGAAAAATTTGATGAAATTTAGCATAAAAAAGGCCTCAATCGTAGGAGACACCTACGTGAGGCCTTTTTTGTTGGACAACAAAACAAGCATTACAGAACGTAACTGTTTTTTGTTACTTTGATTATAACAATCCATATTTTATTAGTCAAAAGTGTAATTTGGAGGATGCTATAATTTATTTAAGGTATAAAAATAAGGGGATGTTGCAATTGATTATGTGGACGAATCAACCTTACTGCGTTTACCAACAATTAAAGCGAGACGGAATTTTTAACTGTGATTCGCATAAATCCATTCTTTTAGAAGAAGTCAATTTTCAAAATGCATATCAGTGGATGATCGATCAAATGAAAAGAAAAGTTGATGATCCGCCGAAAAACGTTAAGACCCCGATTTGGGCATGGTATCGCAGCAAAAATTATCAACATTGTCGTCCTGATTTTCGTTGGGCTCAAGATTATGAAGATGAAGTCTGTATGGAAATTGATATTCCCGAAAAACAAGTTCTATTAAGTGAATTTGAAGAGTGGCATTTTGTATTAAGTAACAGCTATCTTGCTCCAGCAACAAGCCATGAAGAATATCAACGATTAAATAACTGGTTTGAGAGCTTAACGCCTAAGAAGCAACAACGTGTCAAGGAAAAATCATGGCAGCAAATTTTTGATATTACGATTCGCCGTCAGGATGAATGGACAATGAATGGTGAAATAGTTCAGGGATGCTTTTGGCAATTAAAAATTGATCAGGTGCGGAAAGTTTGGCGTTTGAAAAAGGGCGCAAGGGTGCGCGAAATTAGTTGAAAGTAAACTCGTAACGACTTTAAGTTGTTGCGGGTTTTTTGTTTTAAAATCTGCTTGCAAAAATCAATTTTGAACTTATGAAACTGTTTTGATTGCATAATATTTCAATCCCCGTCTTATTTGCGTTACCCTGAAAATAGAATTAGGACTTAAAGGAGCAATTCAAATGAAACTGGTCAGTTGGAATGTGAACGGAATTCGGGCAGCCATTAAGCACGGATTTGAAGATGTTTTTAAAGAATTAGACGCCGATATCTTCTGCATTAATGAAACGAAGTTGATCGCGGGCCAATTAGATTTGAACTTTCCGGGATACGAATCTTATTGGAATTACGCTGAACGGAAGGGTTATTCGGGAACAGCCGTCTTTACAAAAAAGAAGCCGTTGAGCGTTCAAAACGGAATTGGAATTGATGAGTTTGATGATGAAGGTCGGGTAATCACGTTGGAATTTGACAAATTCTACGTGGTGGCGTGCTATACGCCGAATGCCAAGCCCAAATTGGAACGGCTTGATTACCGGGTCAAGTGGGATAACGCGTTTCGGGAGTATTTACTTAAATTAAAAGCTCAAAAATCAGTTATTTTATGTGGCGACCTTAACGTTGCACATGAAGAGATCGACTTGAAGAATCCTTCGAGTAATCATCACCATGGCGGCTTTTCAAATGAAGAACGCCAAGACATGACGAAACTGTTGGATAGTGGCTTTGTTGACACTTACCGGTATTTCAATCCGGATCAAATCGGAGCTTACTCATGGTGGAGTTATCGGTTTGGCGCCCGGAAGCGGAATGCGGGCTGGCGGATCGATTATTTTATTGTTTCAGATGATCTTAAAGATCAGTTGCAAGAAGCTGCGATTTTAAGCGATGTAATGGGATCAGATCATTGTCCGGTCGAATTAAAAATTAAGTTGTAATTAAAAGAGGTTGTGACTCGTATCACAACCTCTTTGTTTCATGTGAAATTATCTTTATTCAGGTTCAACGTCCGGGGCTGGGACATTTTTAAGTTGGCGAAATCCCGGTAACAGTTGCATGACAATGAAACTGATCAAATAAAGCCCTGATAAGAACATCATGGTAACCTTCAAGTTAAAGTATTGCATCAATAATCCGATGATGAATGATGAGAACCCACCGATTGCCCGGCCGACATTCATGATCAGGTTATTGGCAGTCGAACGGATTTCAGTTGGATAAAGGCGACTGATAACTGCGCCATATCCGCCAAACATTCCATTTGAGAAGAAACCAATTAACATTCCCGCAAGAATCATTGTTAAGGCGGTGTGAGCGGCAAGGATAATGAAAAGGACGCATGCGGACCCAATTAAGAAAATGCTGAATGCAGCTTTCGCACTGAACTTATCCATGATATAGCCGAAAACGACCATTCCAAGGCTCATTCCGATAATTGTGGCAATCATCCAAATTGAAGATTTTGAAACAGAAAGCCCCTGCTGTTTTTGAACGATTGATGGTAACCAGTTCATTAATCCAAAATAGCCGGCAATTTGAACGATCGTCATGACCATTAACCCTAACGTTTGAAAGGTTAACCGTGGAGTTGCGAATAAACGGGTAAACGAAATTTTGCGATGGTTCTTTTGGGCATCTTCCTTCGCGGTTAAGAATTCCTGACTTTCAGTTAAGTGCCGGCGGACAAAGTAAGTCAAAATTACCGGAATGATTCCGAGGAGGAAAAGGGCATTCCAGCCAAAGTGCGGAATGATAAATGAAGCGGCAAGGGCAGCGAAAATCGCCCCAACCTGGCCGCCAATTGCGGCAACCGAAGTCATGCGGCCAACTTGCTTGGTTTCAAAGTTTTCAGCAATTAAAGCCATCCCAACGCCGTATTCACCGCCAGCCCCAATTCCGGCTAAGAATCGTAAAACATAGATTACGGGCAGCGAGTGGGCAAAGAACATTGCGCCGGTTGCGAATGCGAAGATAAAAATGGTATAGCTGAATGTTTTGATTCGCCCAATTTTATCACCTAATAAACCAAAAATTGCACCGCCGAATAACATTCCCAGGTTAGTCATCGTTCCAATCAAGCCAGCCGCTCCTTGCGAAATATGGAGGCTGGCAATAATCGGGGTTAATGCAAATGACAAAAACATGATATCCATGTTTTCAAGTGAAAATCCGGCCGCCGTTGAAGCAATCGTCCACTTTTGATTCCTGGTCATTTTTCCAGCTGTGCAATCATTTTTACTATTCAATTTAAGTCCCTCCAAAATCGATGCTCACGGGCATCATTTATTTTTCAAAGAACGATTATACTCTTTTTGAGAGCCAATGGGAAAAAAATTTTTAAACTGATTTAAAATGTATTTTAAATATTGACTATAAATTGCATATTTTTAAAGTATACTTTAAAAATGCGCCGGTTCTAATTGAAATTTATAAAAGCAGGGTAAAGGTTAATCGCAACGAAAAAGTGTAATCTGAAAAGGAAAATGCTACAATAAAAAGGCATTAAATAAATGAGGAATTATAACTATGAACGAAAAATTTAAACAGTATTTTAAAGAACAGGGATTTAACGAATTAACGCCAATTCAGCAAGCGACGCAAGCACCATTGCAAGCTGGCGAAAATGTTCTGGGGATTGCACCGACTGGATCAGGAAAGACCTTAGCGTATGCGTGGCCATTGCTTGAAAAGGTAATGCCTGGAGATGGAACGCAATTGATTGTAATGGCGCCTTCACAGGAACTGGCTGCCCAAATCACAGAAGTTATTCGTGAGTGGGGAAAATTGATTGGCCTCAATACGATTTCTTTGATTGGCGGGGCTAACATTAAACGCCAAATTGAACGGTTGAAAAAGCATCCGGAAGTTGTCGTTGGAACGCCAGGCCGGATGTTACAGTTGATCGAACAACGAAAATTACGATTGCATAAAGTAATTGCAGCCGTAATCGATGAAGCGGATGAAATGCTTCAGGAAAAAGAATCAATGGATACAATTCGTGATATTTTGAGTCATGCTCCATCAGAAATTCAGTTAGTTTTCTTCTCCGCAACGAAAGCGCCGGTTTTTAATGAATTTCATCAATGGTTTGGAATTGAACCGCAAGTGATCGATGTTTCTGATCAAGATATTACTGGGGGCCAGGTTACCCATTATTTGTTGGAAACCCCAACGCGTAAACGGGTTGATATGTTGCGGAAAATCGCCAATTTACCTGAAATGCACGCCTTGGTCTTTTTCAAACAAACGGCAACGCTTGAAGAAGTTTACCAGAAGCTGCAACATCATCATATTCCGGTTGCAATGTTAAGTAGTAATGGGCGGCAAACAGAGCGGCAACAGGCATTAGTTGCATTGAAAAAGGGCAAATTGACCTTTATTTTAACCACTGATATTGCAGCCCGGGGAATTGATATTCCGGGATTACCAGCTGTTATTAATTATGATATTCCGAAAGACCAAACGACGTATATTCACCGGGCCGGACGAACTGGTCGGATGGGTGCGCCAGGAGCAGTTCTGAATTTAGGAAATGAACATGAATTACGCAACTTTAAACAGTTCATGGATCAAAGCAAACTTGATATTCAGAACGGGATTCTTTATCAGGGAATGCTTTATGGCGAAGAGGCAATGGCTGATCTTGATTTGAAGAAACGGCGCCAACACCGGAAGCCAGTTGCTAAAAATGAGGAACAACCAAAAAAGAAAAAGAAGAACCGGAAACGGAATCGAAAGAACAAGGGAAAGCCATCTGCTCATAAGAAAAGATAAAAAATAACCGTGATCGTTAAACGCGACCACGGTTATTTAATATTCAATTATTAATCATTGTTTTTGATCCGCTTTGAACGGGTTGTGTAAAGCGCCCATGCAAAGATTCCAAAGACTAACGGACCAGCAACGGTTGCTGCGGCGCCAACCCAATCTTTTTCAATAAATGGTTGGATGATTGTAAAGCCGTTTGCAATTGCAAGGGTGATCAAGGTAATTGTTACGATCACAAGCATTGTTTTCCGACTGTGGAAAGCTTCAAACGGCCGGTCAAGGTCTTGCCGCTTCTTAAAGAACGGAAAGGCCGCAACCAAGAAGAGGTATGGCAATGTTGATGCAACGTTACTCATTGAAGTTAAAAGGTTGAACAAGAACTTTGAATCTTGGTGAATCAAAGTTGATGCGATCGCAACCCCACCAATAATGACACATACGATTGCGGTTTGAACCCAAAGCGCAAATGAAGGCATGCCTTTTTTGTTTAACTTTGTAACTTTTTCTGGCCAAAGTTCTTTTGGTGAACCCATAATGAATGACTTCAATGGTGAGTAGATCAAAACGAAGAATGAACCTAAGTAAGCACATAACATTCCAATCGCTGATAACCGTGAGAAGACCGTTCCCATTGTCAATGCAGCGTGCGTTGATAGGTGGAATGCTTTTCCTAATTCTAATCCAAGGTTTTGCATCAAGACGTATGTAATGTTACCTAAGTTTACGTCAGGATGATTAATAACATGATTCCAGTTGGTTGTAATTCCCCAAAGGAAAATGTTTAATGCATAACCGATCCCGATAACGATCGTACTGATAATGATTGCCCGTGGGAAAGTCTTTTCTGGTTTATCTAATGAATCAGTGACTCCACCCATTGATTCAAGGCCGCCGTATGCGAAGATTGCGTAAATCATGAAGCTAATCATTGCAATCGGTGATTGGAATTGTGGGTTAACCGACGTTGCAAATTGTGAAACGTGTTGAATTGGTTGAGCCAATTGAAAGTGATTCTTGAATAAGATAAAGACACTTGAAAGAATCAATGTCACGTTAAGCAACATAACAGCTAATCCACCAATTGATGAAATCTTGGCAATTGTATCGATTCCGTGGTTAACGAGCCAGGTAATTGCAATTACACCGATGATCGAAATCAATGCAACCGTTAAAGTTGAATTTAATCCGAACAGATGCCATGTGTTTGTTGTATCATGGCCGAAGATAATGGTTGAAATCGTGATACAGATCTTTTGAGAAACCATTACTTGCCAAATTACCCACGCGGATAACCAAATAAAGGTAGCAATAAATGACCATTTTTCACTGATTGAGGCATCAAGCCATGAGTAAATTCCACCTTTACTTTCTTTTAAAGCAGAACCGTATTCAGCGTACATCAAACTACTTGGAAGGAAGTAGAGCAATGCACCTAAAATGTACCATAGGATCGCACCGTATCCCATTTGCATAAAGGCAACCGGTGTATTGGCAAACCCGAAGATCGTTGAGAAGATCATCAGGACTAATGCACCAGTTGTGATTTTCTTTGCATTGTTGTTTTCGCTCATCTAATAATTCT
>NZ_JAULLI010000028.1:0-14138 GCF_030518115.1 Ligilactobacillus sp. 110_WCHN | reverse complement strand
TTAAAAAACGTGAAATGGAATTCAAACCATTTCACGTCTAAAATCACTTCTAATTAGTCTTTATCATCAAAGCCATTTGGATGCTTTGAGTGCCATGCCCATGCAGTTTCAATCAAACTGTGAACATCATCATATTTTGGTTCCCAGCCTAAGATCTTGCGGGCCTTGTCTGAAGCAGCAACCAATGAGTCTGGGTCTCCGCCACGCCGGCCGGCAATTTCTGCAGGAATTTCTTTTCCTGTAACTTCACGTGCAGCCTTCAACATTTCTAAGTTTGAGAATCCAGTTGATGAACCCAAGTTGAATGCATCTGATGGATTGCCATCACGCAAGTAGTTCATTGCTAAGATGTGAGCGTCGGCCAAATCGTATGGGTGAACGTAATCCCGGATGTTTGTTCCATCTGGAGTATTGTAGTCGTCACCGTAGATTTGAAGCTTGTCGCGCTTGCCTTGAGCAACTTGTAAAATAATTGGAACTAAGTGGGTTTCTGGACCGTGGTCTTCACCAATTGAGCCATCTGGCTTTGCACCCGCAACGTTGAAGTAACGTAATGCAACCCACTTGATGCCGTATGCTTCGTCAGCCCACTTCATGATCTTTTCCATCATTAACTTACTTTCACCGTAAGGGTTGATTGGGTTTTGTGGATCTGATTCCTTGATCGGCATGTGATCTGGAATACCATATGTTGCAGCTGATGATGAGAAGACTAAGTTCTTTACACCAACTTCTTTCATAACTTCAAGAAGCTTGATCAAGCCTGTAATGTTGTTATCAAAGTACTTCAAAGGTTTGTGCATTGATTCGCCAACCAATGAGTATGCAGCAAAGTGAATTACCGTATCGATATCAGGGTTTTCCTTGAATACCTTCCGCATAAAGTCTTTGTCTGCAATATCGCCTTCATAGAATTTTGCTTTGTCGCTAACAGCTGCACGGTGTCCTGTGCATAAATTATCAACGACAACTGTATCTTCGCCGTTTTCGATCAAACGGTCAACCATATGTGAACCGATGTATCCGGCTCCACCTACAACTAATACTGATGCCATAATATCCTCCTATTAGAGTTGGTCTCTAACATTCTTATGTAATTAAAAACTTATTTCTTCATTGAAATAAATTTTCCTAAAAAGGATTATACACTTTTTACATTTTTCATGCATTAATTTGCCTTTCTAGATTTCACTTGTCATCTTCGCGGCCATGTGCTTAACTGGTAATAGCACTATATAAGAGGAGTTTAACCATGGCTGAATTGATTTACCAGCAAATTATCACCGATTTAAAAAAGAAGATTTTTAATAATGAATTTCCAGACATGAAATTGCCTGATGAACGCAGCCTTGCTGAAAAGTACGATGTAAGCCGCAGTTCGATCAAACGGGCGCTCAGCCGGATGGCCAGTGACGGAATCATCTTTAAAAAGCGCGGTTCCGGAACATTCATCAACCCACTTTACTTAAAGAACGAATCTGTCTTTAATTACGGGTCCGGTAAAAATCTTGGAATTTCAGACAACTTCCAATTAAACGGTGAAAAGCCCAGCGTTAAAGTTTTAAGTTTTGATGTTGTGCGTCCCACTGCTGAACTCCAACGCGACCTCTTCCTTGAAAGCGAAGACTTTGTATACCAGATCAAGCGGTTGCGGTTCTTTGACGATCAGCCATTTATGATTGAAACCGGCTTTATTCCGATCAAGCTGCTTCCGAAATTGAGCAGTAGCATCCTCGAAAAATCGATTTTCGACTATGTTCACCGTGAATTAAAACAATCCGTTTCAAAATCATTCATGTCAGTTTTTGCCGAACCGTCAACCCAGCAAGATCAAGAATTGCTGAAGCTTGATCCAACTCAACCCGTCGGCGTCATGGAAGGCATCTTCTTCCTTGATAACGGAACGCCGTTTGAGTTTTCAAGCATGCGGCTGCACTATGAATATATGAAGTTCAATTCATTTGTAAGTATTCAATAAAAAAGAAGGTTGCACTCGTAGCCTTCTTTTTTATTCTCCTAATTGATCGCCATTCATAATTGAATTTTTAACGATCACATAATCAACTTTCCGTAAATCAGTTAATTTCCGACCGCCGGCATATGAAATCGACGACTGCAGGTCTTCCTGCATGGCTTGCAACGTGTCACTGATCTTGCCGCGGTATGGTACTAATAACTGCTTTCCTTCAATGTTATGCACATCATTTTTTTGAACGGCTGAGGCTGAACCCCAGTATTTCTTATACTTTTGACCGTCAATCGTTACGATTTCACCCGGTGATTCCAAATGACCGGCAAACATTGAGCCGATCATCACCATCGAAGCGCCGAACCGAATCGACTTAGCAATGTCGCCATTGTACCGCACACCGCCATCCGCAACGATTAGATGATGAGCAACCGCGCTGCATGCCTGGATTGCAGCCAATTGCCAGCCGCCCGTTCCAAACCCGGTTTTCAATTTAGTAATGCAGGCCTTTCCGGGCCCGATTCCAACTTTCGTAGCATCGGCACCCGCACTTTCCAAGTCGATCACTGCTTGCGGCGTTGCAATGTTCCCCACGATCACAAAACTTTCCGGTAATTGCTTCTTGATATAATCGATCATTTTCATTACATAATCGGAATGCCCATGCGCAACATCGATTGTGATATACTCTGGAACTTCATGCATTTCCTTTAATTGATCAACTAATTGATATTCACGATCCTTGATTCCAATTGAGATCGATGCGTATTGGCCTTGCTGGTGCATCCGTTGCACGAACGCTGCCCGCGTTTGCGGTTCAAACCGGTGCATCACATAAAAATACCCGTTTTGGGCCAACCATAAAGCAAGGTCTTCATCGATCACACTTGCCATGTTTGCCGGAACGACTGGTAACTTGAACGTCCGGGGGCCGAATTTAATTCGGGTATCCGCCTCTTTCCGGCTTTTTAAAATACATTTGTTTGGAATTAATTGCACATCTTCATAATCAAAGGTTTCCATTTTCGTCTTCCCCTTTAAAATCCTTAAAATGACCATTGATTATTTTATAGAAACTCTCCGTGATTTTCAAGAACAAAATCAGTTTTTATTCATTAAATTGTTCATCATTAGTTGACAATTCAAAATAATCGTTCATAATAAAGTTAACATTTAAATTAACTTTTTGCTTATATAATCGCTATGATATGGTTAGCAAGTTTCTACCCGATACCGTAAAACATCGGACTATAAGCTTTGAACGTTCGGAGTTCTTTGAAAGCCGTTCATTTTTGCAGTTGCTTAACCATCAGCATTTCCAAGCAAAAATGAAAGGATTTTTTTATACATGGAAGAACTTAAACAACGAATCTTACAAGGCGGTCAAGTCCTTGATGGCGACATTTTAAAGGTCAATTCATTTCTGAACCACCAAATCGATCCGCAATTAATGCAACGGATCGGTGAGCAATTCAAACATCTTTTTGATGACCAACCAATCACTAAGATTTTAACGATCGAAGCTTCCGGAATCGCACCGGCTCTGATGACGGGCTTGGCTTTTAACGTTCCGGTCGTCTTTGCCCGCAAATCCAAAAGCGCAATCCAAGATGACAACAGCTACCACGCTGACGTTTTTTCATACACCAAAAAGGTTACCAATCACATTTTAGTTGACCGCAAATTCATTCGCCCAACTGATCATGTTCTGATCATTGACGATTTTTTGGCAAATGGTGAAGCAGTCAACGGCTTAATTCAAGTGTGCGCCCAAGCAAAGTGCACCCTTGATGGAATTGGAATCGTGATTGAAAAGGCCTTTCAAAAAGGCGGCCAGCAGCTGCGTAATTCAGGCTACCGGCTTGAATCTCTCGTTCGAATCAAATCACTTGCTGACCAGCACGTCACCTTTATGGAGGATTAATCATGAACCAGCCATCATCTGAAGTTAACCACCGCAAAGCATTTATTTTAGGAATCCAACACTTACTGGCAATGTATTCCGGGGCGGTTGCCGTTCCGTTATTAATTGGAACCGCATTGCACTTCTCCAGCACCCAAATGACCTATTTGGTTTCAATCGATATTTTCATGTGCGGCCTGGCCACCTTCCTCCAACTTGCCCGCAACCGGTACTTTGGAATCGGCTTGCCCGTCATTTTAGGCTGTGCCATTCAAGCCGTTGAACCGCTCAAAATGATCGGTCATGAATACTCAATTGGGACGATGTACGGCTCGATTATCGTTGCCGGAATTTTCGTTTTCCTGATTGCCGGGCAGTTCGCTAAAATTCGCAAACTTTTCCCGCCAGTCGTAACGGGCAGTTTGATCACCGTGATTGGACTGACCTTGATCCCTATCGCCGTTCAAAACCTCGGTGGCGGAACCGTTGCCAGCAAATCTTTCGGATCACTGTCAAATATCGCGGTTGGCGGCATTACGATTTTGATCATTCTCGCAATTCAATTTTGGGGCAAAGGATTTATCCGTTCGATTGCCGTTTTGATCGGCTTGATTGGCGGAACGATCGTTGCCTCATTCATGGGAATGGTTTCGCTCAAACCCGTTACCCAAGCCGCATGGTTCCACGTTCCGCAACCATTTTACTTCGGGATGCCACGGTTTGCCCTTTCACCTTCGCTAACGATGATTATCATTGCCTTGGTTTCAATGGTTGAATCGACCGGTGTTTTCTTTGCTTTAGGAAACCTGCTTGACCGCGACATTCAAAAAGAAGACCTGAAAAAAGGATACCGGGCGGAAGGATTAGCCGTGATCCTGGGCGGAATCTTTAACACTTTCCCGTATACAACCTTTTCTCAAAATGTCGGCTTGCTTGAACTTTCTGGAATTCGGACTAAGCGCCCGATTTACTGGGCAGCATGCCTGTTGATGTTGATGGGGCTGCTTCCGAAAATCGGTGCATTAGCAACCATCATTCCCACTCCAGTTTTAGGCGGCGCAATGCTCGTCATGTTCTCAATGATCAGTGTTCAAGGAATTCGCATGCTTTTGAAAGTCGACTTTACCGACGAACGCAACACGTTGATCGTTGCCATTTCAGTCGGTGCCGGCCTGGGTGTCTCAGTTTACCCCACCATTTTCCAAGCATTGCCGCAATCGCTTCAGCTTTTCCTCGGAAACGGAATCGTAATTGCCAGTGTCTGTGCCGTTGGATTGAATCTCCTTTTGAAACGGCCGAAATTCAGAAATCGTGAATAATAAAAGAAGGTGTGACAAAACGTAAAAAACGAGCGTGGTGGAAGCAGAAAAGCGAACGAATCGCGCAGCGAAGATTCGGAGGTTTTCGAACTTCCACATAGCTCGTTTGTTTTGGAACCCGATTATGCGGATATAGGAAAGAGGTTGCGACTTATACGTCACAACCTCTTGTTTTATAAGATCGGCGATAACAGCCGTGAGAAGTACTGTTTGAATTTCCGCCACCGGGATTGCTTTTCAAAGTATTCCGGAGTTAATTCTGTACAGTGTTCCAAATCTTTTTCGTAAATTGTCTTCAACTGCCGGGTCAAATCTGCGTCATAGCAAAACGCATTACATTCAAAGTTCAATTCAAAGCTCCGGAAATCAAGGTTAGCTGATCCAACCGAAGCAATCGTATCATCGGTAATCATCGTCTTCGCATGCAGGAAACCATTATCATAGCGGTAAACCTTGACCCCATTATTTACCAAGTACTTCGCATAGTATTCCGTTGCGCGGTAAACAAACGGATGATCCGGCTTGCTTGGGATCATGATTCGTACATCCACCCCTGATAATGCCGCAATGATCAGCGATTCAATCACTGAATCATCCGGGATCAGGTATGGCGTTTGAATGTACAAGTAACGTTGCGCAGTTGAAATGATCTTTTGGTATCCGCGCCGAATCGAATGCCGTTCGCTATCCGGGCCAGATGAAACAATCTGCATCTTGGTCTTGCCGTTGCCTTCAAAGACCGGGAAATACTTCTTTTCAAATTCAAACCGGCTCTTCGTTGTCCGCCGGCAAGTTGTATTCCAGTCCATCATGAATCGGGCCTGCATTTGAATCGTTACCATTCCGTAAACGCGCATGTGGGTGTCGCGCCAATAACCGTACTTTTCGAGCCGGCCAAGGTATTGGTCCCCAATGTTAAAGCCACCAATATACCCTGTTTTACCATCAATAATCACCAGTTTACGGTGGTCGTGATAGTTCAGCCGCGGGGTTGTGATCAGCTGCTTTTCAGAACTTGAAATGAATCCTTGCGCTTCGCCGCCCAGCTGTTCTAGCCGTTTGAAAAACTTGTAGTTGGTTCCAATCGAACCCCACATGTCATACAAGACCCGCACTTCGACCCCGCGTTCAGCCGCATCCTCCAAGGCGTGCAAAACCTTGTGACCGATTTTGTCCGCATAAAACGTGTAAAATTCGATGTGAATGCTGTGCTTGGCATTTTGAATATCTTGCAACAGTGAATCAAAGAAAGCTTTTCCGTCATCAAACAACTTGGTTTGATTATTCGTTGTTAAAAACGCCCCTTCCGCTTCAAGGAACAAATGCTCCAATTCACGTTCCTGCTGGGTACTGTTCTTGTCCAGGTCCCGCTTTTGCCACATTTCTTTTTGGCGGCGCGTCAGCGAGTTAATAACCTTTTCCTGTTCTTTTTGGATCGTAAAGATCTTATCGTGCGAGATCTTACGTCCCACAAACAGATACAGCAAAAATCCAAAAATCGGAATAAACACCAGCACCAGTAACCATGCCCACGTCGTTGAAATATCGCGTTTTTCATGGAAAACCGTAATAATTGCAGCCAGTAAGTTAATGATCCAAATAACTCCAATTATAATCCCCAAAGTATGCAAAAAAGTGCCGCTCCTTTCTCGAAAATCATTTACTTTTATTTTACCAAAAGCAAACCATTCGATAAACCGAAGTGGCACTTAATTTTATTGCTTTACCTGTTGATGACCCGTTCCGGCGCCCGGAGCTGGATAATCAGAAGTCAAGATATATTTCTGAATCAGGTCAACGATCTGCTGATTTTGCGGCAAATCAGAGTGTTCAGCGTTCACACCCGTTACCGTAATTTCAGTATAATGTTTGACTTGGCCTTGATAAACATACTTTTCTGCTTCCACACTATTCAACGGAACTAGCCCGTCAGAGTCGTAGTTTTCGGTTCCCGCAACGGAATAAACCGTCAAATTCTTAGGAATGTTTTTCCGCGCCTTAATAAAGTCAGACAGCATTTGCGTTTTATATTTAAGATTTGTTTCATCAAAGTTAAATGGCGAACCAATCGTCATCAAACTTGTCATTCGAACGTCATAATCTTTATAGTATTTTTCCAAAAAGGCCGTATAAACCAGCCCGCCGTTTGAATGTCCAATCGCCTTATAGTTGTTGAAATAGTATTTTTTCTGCAGCGCTTTGAAGGCTTCATTGAACATCTTGGCTTGTTTCAAAATGTTACTATACCCATCATGATTATTTTGAAAGCCGACAACAATGATCGGTTCATTATCACCAGACCGAATCTTGCCATAGTATTTGATTTTCCCGTCATTGAATACTTTGACCTTTAATAAACTGTGATTCTGGTGATCAGTTTGATTCAACAGCTTGACCATATCATCAAACCGGTTGACCGTTGCTGAACTTCCAGGAATCATGATCACCGGTGAAAGCTTCGAATTTTGCCAATGAGCAAGCTCATCAATGTTATTGCGCGTCCAAAAATACGATGGAATTGCCATTGCTAACATGATGATTCCTGCAACCAATAAGAAAATCCCACTGCGTTTCTTATGTGCATCCATCTTTTTCACTTCCTTATTACCGCATTCTTAACCGTTGCCGTTCCTTGGTCTGCATTTCGTTGCGAATTTGCTCTGACAACTTGACGAATGGAATGTAGATCAACACATCAAGCGTCATAATTAAAATTCCGACCAGAAGTGCCATGAAGTTTCCACCCGTTCCAATAAACGCTGACAGAACTCCTGGCGTATCAAGCGGTGACGGATAAGTAACTGGCGGCATAATTTGAAAATGAATCGCCAACGCCGCAATCAACATGTTAACTACCGGCGTTGCGACAAATGGAATCAGGAATATCGGATTAAATAAAATTGGAATTCCCAATAAAATCGGCTGGTTAGCATTAAATAACGTTGGAAAAACTGCCCATCGTGCAACCTGATGATACCGGCTCGTCCGGGCAACAATGATAATGGCAATGACAAGGGCTAAGGTTGAACCCACCCCGCCAAACGTTCCAAAGCTGTGATATAGCGTTGTTTGCGTATACTTATATGGAACATTCCATGGACTATGGTGTTTCAGGGCATACGTTAGGTCCGCAACCGCCGCCGGATCATCATTGAAACTTGCTTGGTTGTACGGGCCGCTTAATCCTAGCCATGCCAAGAAACTTGACCATGCCCCTAACAGCAAGGTTGCAACTAAGCCGTGTTTTTTCGATGATAATGCTTGGTAGTAGTTGGAGATCCCCGCTGGAATTTGGTATTTGTAAATTTGAATAATCAGCTGGTTAACAATAATTGCTGACCCAAGGGTGATCATAACCGGGATGATCGTCCGGCAAGCCCGTGAAAATGAATCTGAGCGAATCGAAATTGGTTTCCGGTTAAAGATTCGGAAAATCTGCCCCGTAATAAAACCAATTAAAATTCCAACCAAAATTCCTTGAATCCCCATCAAATTATTATTGACGTTGAATTGAAGAAAAGTCTGCGGACCATATTGACGCTGGACTGGACGTAAAGTAATAATCAAGAATGCCAACATCCCGGTCATCCCCGTCATTTCAGTGTTTTTATGATATAACCGAGCAGTGTGCACACCAGCCTGATATGCAGCCAGAACCGCCAAAATTTTAACCGTCATCATACTGAAGGCTGCAAACATTGACCGGATCCGCGCAACGTGCGGCAACCATTGGGTAATATAAAAGATGTTTCCAATAAACCCTGTTCGCGACAGAATTGAAACGTTGAACACCGACGCAATACTGCCTAAAACCGCAAACGGAAAAAGCATCAGCATCGTTCGCCGCATTACTAAAATAAATGGGAGCTGATACAGTTTAACGATCAACTTGTATCCTTTCTCCGATAACTTCATTTCACTTACCTGATTTCTATAGTATCTCTGTTGGTCATTATACAATGAAAAAGCCCTTGAACCTACTAAATACATTGAATCTTCAGTAAATTCAAGGGTTATTCATTCAATATTCATTTTTACTTTTCATTGCGCATTTGCCGCTTAATCGCTGCTTTGAGCATAAATGGTGCTGCAAGGGTCGTCAGGATGATTACAAAAATCACGCCCGAGTAATATTCTGAACTCAACAAATGAGCCTCATACCCGATTTGGGCGATGATCAGGGCCATTTCACCCCGCGAAACCATTCCTGACCCGATAATATTCATTGAATCGTAATTCATTCCTAAAACCTTTGCTCCCAGGCCGCAGCCAAGCCACTTGGTGATCAATGCTAAAATCGTTAACGAAACGATAAAAATCAAGTCGTCAAAAAAGCCCTTGAACGTCATATTCAAGCCAATGCTAACAAAGAACATCGGAATAAAGACCGCATAGCCGATCGGTTCGATGTTGGAATCAACTTCCTGCTTATATGGGGTTTGGGCAATCGCAACCCCTGCAAAAAACGCCCCAACAACATCGCTTAAGCCTACCTGTTCAGCAAGCCATGCCATCCCTAAGCACAAGACGATCGACATTAACGTCACTGATGAAGCAACTTTTAAGTGCTCACCCAGCCGCATCATCTTCGGCGCGATCCATTCAAACAGGAAGAAAATCATCACAAAGTAAAGGGCATCCAATAAAAAGCTCATCCAAAGGTTGCTTGAGTGATGGCCACCCTGTGCTTTGGCAACGTTGCTAAACATGCTTACCAGCACGCTTAAAATGATCACCGAAATAATATCATCGATTACGGCCGCTCCAAGAATCGTCGTTCCTTCCTTGGATTTTAGCCGTTTCAATTCCTTCAAGACTTCAACTGAGATACTGACCGAAGTTGCCGAAAAGGTTACTCCCAGAAAAATCGCCTGTTCAAACGAAAAGTGAAATAACTTTCCGAAAAAGTAAATCAGCACCACGGGAAAAACAACACCGCTGAAAGCAACCGCCAGTGCCGGTTTAAAATACTTTTTCAGCATTCCAAGGTCACTTTCAAGCCCTGCGATAAACATCAAAATGATGACGCCAATCTCAGAAAAAGTATGCATAAACGCGTTGTTATGTACCCATCCTAAAACGGCCGGACCAATCAAAATTCCAACCAGCAACTGCCCAATGACAGCCGGAATTCCAATTCGCCGGCTAAAGTGACCTGCCAATGAAGTTGTGATCAATACCAAACATAATGTTCCTAAAAATTCCACGATCAAATTCCTTTCTCGACTCGCATCGATTGCCTATAAAAAAAGAGTTTGCCTAAGGTTGACAAACTCCACTCCGAACAAATATTTCAATTACTATCTTACCATGCCCCACTTTTTTTGTCATGTAATCTCCAATCTTGATATACTTAAACTAACCTTTAATGGGAGGAATTTTGAATGAAAATTAATCAGTTTGCACATCTTAAAGTTGATCATCAGCAAAAAATTAATGAACTTCAAAAAATTAATTTTTTAGACGCTGATGCATGCACACTGCCATTAAATGACCTTTACCTTCATTTCCTACGGTGTGCGTTGATCGAAGCTCAAAGTTCAAGTACATTTGATCAAAAATTACACGCATTGCTCGCAACCTCTGATCAAGACTTAAAGGATTATCTTGATCATCAACAATTGACGCTTGAAGTCTTCTACACGGTTGCAATGCAACTATTAGGCTTTGAAGTTAATGATGACTTTGAAATCGATCATCTATTTGAAAAAATGGATGACCTGCACCTTTTCCACCACGATCAGTTAACCAATGCAGCCGACTTGATCGATGCTTGGTATGATTTGCTTTGTACTCACGGCAAAGGCGGCCGAACCTACCTTGATTTGTTAGCTGCCAAGGGCTACTTTAAACCATTCTGGAATTTGCCGGTTGAGCAAAAGCCGCTGATTTTCAACGGAAAAACGCAACCGGTATTTGACACTTCTAAATTGATTCGGGAAGTCGTTTACGTTGAATCATCCTTGGACACTGATCATGACGGCAAACGCGATCTGCTGAAAGCCGAAATCATTCGGCCTGCCGAAACCAACGATGGTTTAAAAGTTCCGGCGCTTTATACTGCCAGTCCTTATAATCAAGGAACCAACGATCATGCAGCTGACAAATTAATGCACAACGTTGACGTGTCGCTGAAGCGCAAGCAACCAAACAACAATACATATGAAGACATTGAATTTCATGAATCCGCCGTTGAACTTCCGCCTGCGCGCCAAGTCCAAAGCGAAACGCAAACGGCTGAAGAAACGTTCGGTCACGCCAAAGCCGTTACCTTAAACGACTACTTCCTTGCCCGCGGGTATGCTGCCGTTTATGCAGCCGGAATCGGAACAATGGATTCTGACGGCGAACGGACTTGCGGTTCAAAGGAAGAAACCGAATCGACGATTGCAATCATTGAATGGTTGGCAGGCAACCGGCGGGCATTTACCAATAAAACCGACAACATCGAAATCAAAGCATGGTGGTGTAACGGCTCCGTTGCAATGACCGGGAAATCATACCTCGGGACGCTTGCAACGGCTGCAGCTACAACCGGCGTTGACGGTTTGAAGACCATCATTTCAGAAGCTGCGATCTCAAGTTGGTATGACTACTACCGGGACGGCGGGCTTGTAATTGCTCCCGGCGGCTTCCCAGGTGAAGATGCCGATATTCTTGCCGAAGAATGTTTCAGTCGACAAAAACAAGCCGGTGATTACCTGAAATGCAAGGACCAATTCAACCGTGATCTTGCCGAAATCACAGCCGGCCAAGACCGGACAACCGGAGACTATAATTCATTTTGGGACGCCCGCAACTATCTTAAAGATGTCGAAAACATTAAGTGTGACGTCGTAATGGTTCACGGATTAAATGACTGGAACGTTAAACCACGAAACGTGTATAACTTGTACCGTGAATTAGATAAACTTCCAGTTGTCAAAAAGCTCTTCCTTCACCAGGGGCAACACATTTATATCAATAATTTTCAGTCAATCGACTTTACTGATATGATGAACCTCTGGCTTGCCAATAAGCTGTACGGGGTTGAAAACCATGCCAATGACCTTCTGCCGGATGTATGCGTTCAGGATAATAGTTGTGAAAGCACCTGGCATTCATTTAATGGTTGGCATACTGCCAAACCAGAAACCCATCAATTTGGATTTGAAAATGAACAGCTCGTTGACCATGCAACTGCACCAGCAGTCGCATCATTTAATGACCAGCTTGAACAAGCTGCCTTTGATCAGTATAAAAAGAACTGGAATCAGTGGCGCGCTGATCTTTTAAGTGATGAAAAAAATGCCCTTAATAACAACCGGTTGATCTTCAAGACGGAAAAGCTGCAACACGACATCTATCTTCAAGGATGTCCGCACATTAAGTTAGACGTTGCCTCGAGTGTTGATAAGGGAATGCTGAGCTTCATGCTGGTTGATTTCGGAATGGCCAAGCGGCTGGGTGAAGTTCCAGCAGCCCTTGATCTCAAGGCCCTTGATGCCGGTTATCAATGGCGTCCTGATGATTTGAAAGAATTTAAGCTTGGAAAACTGACTCCGTGGAAAATGATCACGAAGGGACACATCAATCTTCAAAACCGTGAACATCCATGGAAAACGGATGAATTAGTTCCAAAAACGTTCTACCAATTCGAATTGGACCTTCAGCCGATGTTTTACCATTTGCTTAAAGGTCATCAACTTGGGCTTGTAATTTACTCAACCGACATGGAAATGACCGTCCGCGGGAATGAAGACATTACTTACTCACTTCAACTTGAAAACTGTGAATTAAATGTTGATTACGAAGAATTGAATTAAATTTAATTATGAGAAAATTTTTATTTATGGTCATTTGTTGTTTCTATCAGATTATCAATACTTCAAAAATAGATTTGATAGAACACACTTAAGTGCTAATTCAACAGTTGAATTATACTATAAGTTTTCAAATGTAAATCAAAAGGAACCTTTTAGCGAAAAGTCATATGTTTCGCTATTTAACCCATTAAGAAGATACTGGAAAGGATATTATAACTACGCTTATATTAGAAAATAGATTACACCTAATAAAAATATAAGTTTCCAGGCGGTCCATTTGGGAGCATTAATTACCAAAATCAACTCACCAGTAAGTTTATGCTATCTATATTTAACAAATAAGTTTAATTGTCAGCATTCTTGGATCGTTATTAGGTATTTTAATTTGGTTAGTATTTTTAATGATTCCGCCACGGCTGAGATTCTTGCCATCTTCCGTCCAGATTAAACTTATAGAATTCTGACTACTCTATATTCCGAGCTTACGAAATTTATTTTGGATAATTATTCTAAACGTCTACGATATAGCATTAATCCAGATTAGTTTTAATAAACGCAGGCCACTTTGCCTTGTTATTTCAGAACAATTTTTATTAAAAATACAGCCTAATTAAAACTAACATTCTCGTTCAATATTTATGCTTAAAAAGGTATAATTATATTTAGCATTTACTATTGAGGTGATTTTTTGGATAAAAAACAATTTTCAATCGATGATAAACTTTTTATAATATATAACTTAACAATGCGGCTTGAAAAAGAAAAGCTTTCGGAAAGCCAATTTAACGATCTTTCAATAAATGATTTACATATCATACATATTATCTATTTGTTAAATGACGCTACAATTTCTAAAATTGCCAAATTAACGACTGTCTCCACGTCTGCTTTAACTGGAAACATTGATAAATTAGAAAAACTCGGATATATAAAACGCGTTCCTAGTAAAAAAGATCGTAGAGTCACTAACATTGTTTTTACTTCAAAGGGAAAATTACTTTCTAGGTTACATAACAAAGAGCACTTAGAATTTACTAAGTCATTATTAAAGAATTGTACTGATGTTGAAGTAAATAAATTAAACGAGGAGCTTGACCAATTAATTAAGCATCTTGAAAACAAAACAGCGGATAAGATTTAAT
>NZ_JAULLI010000027.1:0-15666 GCF_030518115.1 Ligilactobacillus sp. 110_WCHN | reverse complement strand
TTTTTTGTTTTTTAATTTAAATTTCTATTTTTTTTTTTTTTTTTTTGCTTTTTGAATATGAATTTGAATGTGGGAGCTGGTTGTAGTGAGTGTAATATTACATCAGTCGTAATCGTCAAAACACCCGTTGCTTCAAGCCGGAGTATTAAACTAGAGCCGGAACCGGCTAAGAAGCCAGATGTAATCGTAAGTTACGATGGTATTTTTACTAATAAGAATCACATTAAGTTCCACATTACGATTGTTAACAGTAGCCAAGCACACGATGTTTACGCGTACGGCACTAATAAGCTCGGGAAGTGGGAGGCCCGGTGGTACAATAAACACCCGGAAAAGTTGGTCAAATTGATCAACACGCAAGGTGAGCTTCCGGAGGGCGTCAAAGTAACCAAAGCAAGTTTGCGATAAGGAGGTAGTCAAATGATCGCAGCAATTATCCATCAAGAACAAATCGTTTCGTTAAAAGAACCGCTGTTTGAAATCAGTAGCAATACAGGTGATCGTGTGTATGGGACACAAACGATCACCGAAATGGTTGATTCCAATTTGCCACATTTGGAAGTGCACTTTCGACAGGACTTGCCGGATGGCAAGCCGTATGACGTTTATGTGTTTGGCACGACACGCGCGATGAAGCATAACGCAAAGTGGTTAAACAAACATCCAAAACAACTAGTGAAGTTTTTGAATAAATACATCACACTTAACGACTACGAAGCCACAACAAAGATGTTACGATGAGTGTTCTTAGGTGAAACATCGTCATATTTCTCCGGTAAGGAGTAAATGATAGTATTTGTAAAAAAATAAAGACTACTCATAACGAGTAGTCTTTTTAGTTTACTATTGCTTATTTATAAACCATTTTATTTGTAGAAGGTTAAGGTTACTTTGTTAGTTGTTCCTTGACCGTTAGTGATATTTGAGCTGACATAGTGTGAACCATCAGGAGCTTTCATATCGCCATTTGACATGTTCGTTGGAGCAACTGGTTGTTTACCATAATCTTGCTTTACGATGTTAGCATCAACACGACCAACAGTGTTTGCATACGGTTCGTATGGTGTTTGTTCTGGGTTAGTAGCATTAACTGGTGTGGCAGTTCCTGTTACTTCACCTTTATAATCTGATGAAACCCATTGAATACCATTACCAAATGTTTCGGGAGCATTAATGTTCTTTTGCATTTGCGTATTAGCATCTTGTAATTGTTGTTGGGTCATTGCTGGACGATCGATGTCATCATTTTGATTGTTTGCATATACTGGAACTTCATTTTCTGAGCCATCAGCATATTGTGAACCAGACATACGAGCACCTGGGTGATCTTTCAACCATTCTTGTTCAGCTGGTGATTGACCTTGAGCGTTTGGAGTAGCGCTCTTACCTTGCCATGGACCTTTTTGGTTGATGGCTGCTTGGTAGTTTACGGTACCATCTGAGTTGACAACACCCTTGTCATAATCAACTGATGAAGATGTTGATGCAGCTGGCGTTTGAGTGCTTGAACTTGTGGTTGAAGTAGCTGGCTTTTGTGAGCTTTGAGCTTGACTTGAAGTCGTGCTTGAAGCAACTGGTGCTTTTGATGATGAAGCACTTGATGTGTTTGTTGGAGCTTTTGTTGGTGTATCAACCTTGCTTGCCGTTGAGTTGCTTACGTGTGAAGCACTTGAGCTGGTAGCTGATGAAGTCTTAGCTGGTGTGCTTGAACTGACAGCTGAGCTGTGCTTTGCACTTGAAGCTGTGCTTGAAGCAACAGATGATTTCACTGATGAAGCTGAGCTTGATACCTTTGATGTATCAGTCTTTGCTGATGAAGCTTTAGCTGATGATTTTACAGCTGAAGTTGTTTTAGCTGAAGCTTTTGTTGATGGATCAACCTTTGCTGATGTGTCAGTCTTTACAGCTGTGTGGCTGTTTGCTGATGTGTTTGTTGACAAACCAACTTTAGCCGCATTTCGTGCTTGTTCTGCGGTCCGTGATGGATGAGCAGCAACGGTTCCGTTACCCGTGAAGCCACGGTAGATACCGTTGTTAGCTGGCGTTGCGATTGACGCACCAGTTGCGTTACCGCCATTGCTCATAACGTTGGCTGCAACACCTGTACCAGCGTTGTTGGCAACTTCGTTGTTAGCTGAAGCTGATTGAGCTTTAACGACACCGTTGCTGCCTAAGTACAACACCTGACCAACATAAATCAAGTTTAAGTTGGTGATGTGGTTGACCTTGGCAATTTCAGCCATGCTTTCGTTTGCCGCTTGACTGATTGCTAATAAGGTATCACCTTTACGAACAATGTACTTGCCTTGAACGTGTGATAAGTTGAGGCCTTGAGCTTGCATTTCAGCGCGAACCGTTGAAACAGAGTTAGCAACCCATTCGGTTTGAGCTGGTTGTGATCCAGCCGGGACAGTATCAGCATTTACAGAAGCTGATGAAAGTGCAATAGGAGCAACTAAAACAGTTCCCATTAAAGCTGTTGCAATACTCTTCTTGAATTTTTTGTTTTTATTATTGTGGTATTTTTCCATTCTTGATAATGTCATAAAAAAAACCTCTTTCTACAAATTAGTTATGTTTCTTCTTTGAATGACTTATTCCATAATCCAATCCATGGCATTCCCTCTTTCAATGGAATTAAAGAAATGTATATAAACCGTTAAAGTTTGTATAAAATCATCGTTTTTTGGAATGGCTCGACAGTTATGATCAAATTACCTGTAAGACTTGATAACTAAGGGAATTTAGTAGTAGAATTTTCTTAGATTTTTAACTAATAATTAACGATGGTTTTTTACAGTCTATTGATTAGATCTTTTTAAGATATTGTAAACACTACTTAGGGAAACTCCGCATTGCTCAGCGATTTCATTGTTATGAAGTCGTCCAGTCTTGTGGAGTTTTAGTATTTTTTCAGCAGTTTCTTTACTTATTCCAGGTCTGCCGAGCTTTTTGTCTGTTTGCTGTAACGCATCTTTAGTACGTTTGCTGATCATATCAGACTCTAATTCGGCAATGGCGCTCATAATAGTAAAGAAGCATCGACCGTTTGGAGTGGTTGTATTGATATTGTCACTGATAGAAAGGAGATGGATTCCGCGATCATTAAGGCGATTCATGATTCTTACTAATTGCTGAGTGCTGCGACCTAAACGGTCGAGTTTATAGATCAGTAAGGTATCATTCTTTCTTAATGCGCGGAGGGCTTTTAACAATTCGGGACGTTTTTTTAGTCTCCCGGAAATTTGCTCTTGGTAGATTAAATCAGGACAGAAGGGCTTAAAAGCAGATAGCTGGACTTGAATTCCTAGATCTTGTTTACCAGTAGACGTTCTTGCATAAGCAATAACACGATGTTTATTAGTCAATTATTCTCACCTCTAAGAAAATCAGTTATAACAGTATTCTAAAGGTTAATTATCAGTATTGACTAATCTAAGAGTTTCTTAAATTCCGGGATTAAAAGGAAAGCCGGCGGACGCCGGCTGAAAAGTGGGATATATAAAATAGAGTCTCCCCAACGTAAAAACGCCAAGAATGCCGGTATATCAACATTCTTGGCGCAAAGACGGGCAAGGACATGATGGGTCAAAGCCCAAAGTTTGTTCGCCTCGTCTTGTAAGGAGTTGTATAAAATATTTTAAAAGTAACTGTTGACATTTAGTAATGGGTAATTTAAAATTAGAGTATACGCAAACAAGCATAGAGACAGTTTGAATCCGGAAAATTTGAAATATCTCTACGCTTTCATTTTGTGTTTGGTACTTAGAATGCATGGCTCTAAAACTACGCTTTTCTAAGTATTATTTCAATAATATTAAAACAACCGTAAGGGAATTTTGCAAACTTTAGTAAATTTTAATAAAGTAAAACAAATCTCCTTTACTACATAATGAATTATATAATATTTATTATAGCATGGCAAGCTCTTGTTGTAATATTTGCATAATTATTATATTACACCTTATGATAGTGAGGATTCTCGTACGGTTGGTACGAAAGGATGAGTTAAATGCTCATTAATGAGATTAAAAACACGCCAGAACTGCACAATATCAATGATGACGTGTTAGTGTCAATTGATGCAGAGTGGGAATCCCACGAAGACCAATCAGAAACATCTGGCGAAGATGTCCGCTCATTTACGGATGTTATCAGCCTTCAAGTTGCAATCGCTAAACGCGGCTGTCCGGTTCGCGAATACGTTCTGTATCGCGATAAGCAGGATCGTCCGTTTCGATTTATCGATCTACATAAACTTGTGAAGGATTTTTACAAGGAAAATGGGATCGAACCACGAAAGGTTGATAACTCACATCACAATCGATTCAAATCGAAAAATTCAAAGGTTTACGCGTATGATTACACGATCATTGGCTTTTGGCTTGGCGTTGATATTTCAATCTTTGAAGATTGGAAGACAGTTCTAGATACCCCAACCGATAATCTGATTAATTTGAAACAGCAAGCACTTGCAACCAAGTCGCCTTTGTCTGCAAGCATTAAGACTAACAGTCATCGAAAAGGATATGCGTATGATTATGCAGTCCTGAATATTCGAGACATGATGCTTTTATCAGCAGCAAAGGTTAATTTGGACGCCATCGGTAAAATGCTGCATTACCCTAAACTCGACACTGAGGAATGGGATAAGGAAGACGGTAAGCCTGTGGGCTTTTATAAGACACATATGCGCACACTTTTGAAAAATCGGCCAAAAGATTATGAAAAGTACGCATTAACGGACAGCGAAATTTGCCTTGTTTATGCTGATGAATGGCTTGGTTTCTTGAAGACGTTGCCTTTATCTGCAAAAGATAAGGAAAATTTGCCTTTCGCTTGCGGATCACTTGGTGCAAAGGTGGCCAAAATCAATGGTGAAACGGGAAGTTTTACACTAGCTGCGATGTTATCAAAAATGATGCAAGAGGATCCATTATTTGTTTCTGAGTTGCAATTTTTTGTAAAGAAGGAACAACATGATGGTAAAAGCGTTCCAATGTGCAATTTAGCTGAAGTAGAACCCGATCCTTTGAATCTAATTAAGATTCTAGACTGGAACATGCTTCGTAATGGGTACTACCAAGCTAAGGATATTTGCGACGATCCGAAACACCGCAACGGGGTTTTAGATAACACTTCTAAGAAGTTGTTTATGGAATCTCAACAAGGTTTTGAAACAGCTAATCAAGCGTTCTTTGGTGGCCATAACGTTAGTTACACTCACGGAAAAATCTCTAATCGGAAGGTTATTGATATTGATGCGAAGAGTGCTTACAACGTGGGTGGACATTTGATTCCTGACTTTATTACCAGTGTGGGATGGCAGCGATTTTCAACGCCAATTGACTTTTCAAGTCTTATTAATGGCTCCAACGTGTTAGTTAACGGGCCTTTCACATTAGGTTATCTGGAAGCAGATGTTGATTACCCAGATGATGCTTGGTTAACACTGACGCCATATCGTACCAAAATTGGTGATACTCCAGTTTATGTAAAGCACATGAAACGCGCGATGCTGACCTTAACAGACGCTGTTACCGCTTGTGAATTAGGAGCGCGAGTTATTGTTTATGGCATGTGTATTCCAATGCAAGATAAGTTAGTTGCCGGTAATGGTTATATGAACCGGGTTTGTCCAACGGGTAAAGCACAAGAGCTTTTTGCTAAAGAACGTGCGAAATATCCGAAAGACAATCCCAAGAACGCATTAAATAAAATGCTTGGGAATAGTGTTTACGGAAAAACTGGTCAGGGATTACATCAGAAAATCAAGCGGGCTTATGACGATTACAAGATGTATTATCTACCGTTCTCGTCAGTAACTAACCCATTTATTGCCAGTCAATACACCGCTATTACAAGGTATATTTTAATGCGACTTATTGGAGCTGCAATGCGAATCGAACCAAGTTTGAAGCTTGAAAGCATCACAACTGATGGATTTCTGACAACAGTCGATCCGAGCGTCAACACTGAAGAATTTTCAAAAAAATTGACACGGTACCTTGAAACGGTGGGTAATGAGTCTCCGCTTTGGGTTTACGTGGCCCGTAATTTCTTCAATGGTGTGTTCTTTGAAATCAAGGCAGATACATTAGCTGATCTCTATAACATTCGGACGCGTTTTCAAATTACTAAAGATGGTAATGTTCACGCACTTGCTGGATTAAAAGATGTCAGCGTAGATAACGTGTTTGATGACTTAGAACATAGCAAAGTGAGTGTTCAAACTCGTCAGAAACGTTTTACGTCCTTGACAGATGAGAAGCACCTCCGCACGTTGAAAGGATTACTTAAAGTTGATGATTTGTTTGTTACTCAGAAATATAACTACGACTTCACACGAAAGTTAATTAAGTTCATTCCGGGTAACGACGGTCATGGATACTTTGAAACCGCACCGTTTGAGGATATTAATGAATATCACAAATATCGGAAATATGCGTTAGTTTTAGCAAAGAACTGGTGTATTACCGATAATTCAACGGGTAATCTCTTCTTACGATGCATGCAGGATTTGCTGTCGGGGAAGAAAGATGTGTCTTATCGATCGAAAGATAAAACGTTGTTGAGCCAACAAGATGAGTATAAATATCGTCATTTCTTGCGATACATTGTAGCTTACCATGACGGTGAAATGTCACGTAAGGAATTGTACGATAAATACTTTTCAAAGGTTTACGACAGCTATGGTTCATTTGCTAGGGCATATCAACGATCAAAGAAAAAATTGTCAGAAAACTTCATTAACCATCTGGCGATTACAGAATTACTTTACAAGGAGGGATAGTCATGGAAATTTATGGCTACGAAGAGGGAAAATTGTTTGTATTAGCAAACACAACAGTTGAACAAATTAAGCAACATGCTGAAGACAGTCAATATTATAAAGACTTATCTTTGGAATTACCTTGGAATTTTGATGAGTACACTTGCGTAGTAGATTATTACTATGCCGTTATTAAGTGTATTGAAGATTACACCGTTGAACATGGCCCATTCCCAGGAAATTGTGATGAACAGCCTGTTTTGCGGAAAGAAATGGAATTTCTAAAGCAAAATGTATCTGTTACTTATGATGAAGCTAATCGTTACTGGAATGCAGACTACGGTGATCGTTGTCGAGTGCCTTCTATTGTTGAAGGACAATATGCTGCAAATATTTTTGTTGCTTTATGGGACCTTCAAGAAATGATTTTTCAAAAGGTTCTTCAGGGAAAATCGTATTATATGCGATTACGGGGTGTTCTGCCTGATCTCTTTGCAAGGCACCCCAAGGCAAGAAACGTACGGATTTTTGCTCAGAAGTTTTTGTATCAATTTGATAGCTATTTGCCGGAAAAGTGGGATAAAGAATTGAAGAGTAAAATTAATAAACTCGAAACAGCATTATCAGTCGCAAAGACGAAAGGTGGTTATTATAATGACTGAAAGTTTGAGTAAGCAAATTGCGATGAAAAAACATCACATTGCTGATGAAGAAAAGGCTTTGGAACAATTGGAAACGCGAAGCGCCAAGGCGATGGCTTCTATCCTTAAGGGATATGACATTATGGGGCCAAAAGAGCTCAAGGAACAGCTGAACGATTGGCGTGATGATCGGGTCGTTGTCCAGTATCTTGAGCAAGCTCTTGGGACGATTCATGTATCCTGCGAAAGTGCCGATCAGATGATCAATGCGATTGATCTGCTGGTAACGGAGCATAAGGAAAAGCATAGCCTACCCTTTAAAGCTTCGTAAAGTAAGCCGCGACTTTGCAGAGGAAAATTATTATTTTCTCTGTAAAGCCGTGGAAACAAGTAGGGGTGTGGGGGAGTGTGTAACACTCCCCCAACTAGCTGATAACAGGAAAGTGTCGCCCTGATAAGGGCGTTTTCCTCCCCAAGGGTCGAAGGCACTTGGGGTTGCTTGCCGTTACCTTCCGCACAAATGGAAAAGGAGATGATTGAGAGTGACGGAACTAACACATAACAAGGTTCGATGCGCTAAGCAATTAACGGTTCGTGTTGATGCTGAAATGTTAGCGCAAATTGAGAAAGCCAAAGCGGATAATCATATGAATACTTCCGAGGTGATTCGTTACGCCTTGTTGGGTGGGACTGGTAATCTGGCTTTGTCAGATAAGCAAATGTCAGAACTAATGCACGAATTTCGTAAGTGTCGTGAAAATGAAAATCTGATTCTTACGAAACTGGGGAATTTGTTGGTTCGAGTCTCGAAAATCGAAACTAGCTTTACCAAAATGGTGCGGAAGGTTCATCAAGCGGGGTTCCCGATTGATGAAAAGAAAACGAAATCCAAGGCTAAGCTACTGAATAAGTACTTAGACCAGTTCACTGAGGAAGTGTTGATAATTTGGGAATTATACACGTCTCAAGTACAAGGAATGGTCCGCAAGCTATTGGATATCTTGAAGGCAAAGGGCATAACGGAAACGAAAGACGCAATGAAATAGTCACTGGAATCGATTGCTCTTCAAATCTAAAGATTGCCCGTAAGCAATTCAATATGGTCTGGCGAAAGTTCCACGCAAAGCAGAAAAATCGAATCGAGATGTACCGCTATACGCAGGCTTTCAGTCTCGAAGAGTTAGATCCAAATAATCCTGCTGATGTTCGTAAAGCTCATGATTTAGGTGTGCAGTTAGCACATAAAATTATGGGGAGAACGCATCATCTTTGCATCGTTGCAACGCAAAAAGATGGTGATGGTGGGAATTTACACAATCATATCTTTATTTGCAGTCAAGATTATCTTTCCGGAAAGGCAATTCGTGGCAAGCAAAAGAATGTTGCAGATCTTCAACGATGGAATGATGAAGTTTTGCATGAGAATCAAATGTGTCAGCCCGAATCTATTCGGAAAGAATTTGGTAGTGTAAGGGCTGGTGAAAAACATACAATTGCCGAAATTAAGATGAAGAAACGGCAGATTTATGTTTGGAAAGATGACCTTCGTGATCGAATTGATAAAGTTCAACAAAAGTCTCTTTCCTGGACGGACTATTTATCAAGGTTAGCCGATCAAGGGGTTGAGTGTCGGGCTTTCAGAAAAAAGGCATTCAATTCTAGAGGCGAATTAATCAACGAAAACCTAAAGCTGAAATATATTTCATACACCTTTACAGATAAAAGGGGTAAAGTCCATAAGATTAGGGACCAGTCTTTAGGCACAGATTATGGATCAAAGAATGTTGAACAATGGTTTCAGAATAATAGAAAGGGTGTGATTTTAAATGAAACCAGCAAACAATTCAAACAACAAACAGAGCAGTCCATTAAGCGATCTTTTAGCAAACTTACAGTCGGGAGTATCGCTGCTGAATCACAGCGTTCAGAAGAATACGAACCAACTGGAAGAACAGTTACAAAAAGACGCGCTGTTAGAAAAGGATATTGCACAGCTAAATCAGAACTTGAGCAAGATGAAGTCATCTTTTGATGAATTGACCGACAGCATTAACCGTCAACGGTTAAATGTTGATATGGCAAAGCTTTCATCGGAAATTGAACGTTTTCTTGTAAAAGGGTATGCTGATGCGTTTAATAAACAGGTAAACGAAGGATTGAAAAAGTCGGTTGTATACTTTACACAACAGACAAATGAGTCAATGAGTAATGCTTCTAAGCAAGTAACTCGCGAGATCCGTAAGAGTGCCGGTGATGTGCGAAAAGCTAGTTATCGGATTGATTCATCGGTTACCAATATTCATAAATTACGTGATGATATAACTAATGGTCAAAAGGAAATTGCTGAAAATAGTCGAACGCTTAGTAAAGTTTCAGTGTTGGGGTTAGTTGTTGCGATTGTTATTGGTGCGTTAGGGTCATTTATGATGATTGCATCGGGTTTCTGGCATGTTCCATTACTATATCATGTTGTAAATTCAATCTTTGGATCCGTTTTGCACGCCGGGACGCTTACCGGTAAAGTTTGGTGTGTAATTTTGGGATTCATTGCAGTACTTTTGATTGTTGGTATGCCACTCGCTATTCCGCTAGTAATTTGGTGGATTGGATGTCGTCATGACTGGTGGGAAAAGATTGGCAATAACCTCAATGATCAATTAGAAAAAATTAAGACCCATTGGATCTATTAATAGGTTGAAAAAAATAAAGTCTAGCAATTTGCTAGACTTTTTTCTTAGTCGAAGTAATTAATTTCAGCATAATCCGGTAAAGTTTGAATGCAAATCACAACTTTACCCTGTTTGGTTAATTGATTTGCAACCTTTTCTGCTCTTTCAGATAGTTCTGATTGTGTTTCGTTTTCTTTAATACTGATAGATTTTGTTTTCATTTTAGATCTTCCTTTGCGATAGTTTCCAAAATTAAAAGGAAGCTTGGCGGACGCCAAGTAACAAAAAGACCTAACTGTGTTAGACAGGCACAGTTAGGTTTGACCACATGATTTTATATCTTGCAAAATATCGCAGCACCATTATTTATTGGGTGCTTGGTGGCGTTTTTCATAAAAAAAGACCTAACTGGTTAGGCGGCGCAGTTAGGTTTGAACGCTACTATGTTTTTAATAACTCTGTTTCTTTCAGTTACATTATAGCATTAAATATAACTGAATGATACAAAAATGTACAATATTGAACATTTTTGACAAATAGCACTACAAATCTATGTTACATGTTAAACAAAATATTAGGTATAATATGTAATGGCAGCTAGCCTCTGAGAGGAGGTGGAACGCTTTATGTTACTCTGTTTTTTTCAATATGTTGTGGCGCCTTTGCTTGTAGGTTGCCTGACAGCGCTATTTAATCATTGGTTAAACAAGCATAAATAGTTGCTACTGATGATCGTATATAGCGAAATCGTCTAGTGGAAGTAGGCTCTCCGCTAGGCGTATTTTTTTATAAAAAGAAAACCCGTTAAGTAACGGGTTAAGAAAACAATGATTGTGCTATTATGGTGTGTCATTCATTAGAACACCATTAGTATAACACAACATTTTTAGCCAAAATCAATTTTATCAAGCATGGATTCTGTTGTTTCTTGATCAAGTCCGAGATAAGCAAGCGTCATTTGTTCGCTCGAATGGTTTAAAAGCTTCATGACAAGGGCAATGTTGTGGCCTGTTTGCTCATAAACACGATAAGCCCCCGTCTTACGCATGGTATGAGTTCCAAGATAGTTGATTTCTAACAATTCCCCTACTTTGGCCATGATTTTATAGTATTGCTTTTCAGTGATGTGTCTTTCAGGGTGCTGTGTTGACGGGAATAGCCATTCTTTAATCAGATCATGCTTTTTTAACCATTCATAATAAGTAGTAAGATCTTGTGCGACTGGCTTTAAGTATAAGTTATTAGGTTTGCCAGTCTTTTTGTCATGAATGTATGCGTTAGGCTTTACATTGCCATGCTCATCAAAAATATCATTGATTTTTAAACGCAAAACGTCAGAAACCCGGAGTAAGGTTGCCTTACCTACTTGAAAAATTGTATAGTTTCTTCTTCCAGCACGAAAATTGTGCAATAACGTGTCTTGAACTTCATGTAAAACGTTAGAATCTTTAATCGGTAAAACAGTTTGTTTCATGATTAAAAACCACCTTAAAATTTAAAAATACAGGGTTTATAATCACGAAAATTAAAATTATAACCCCTATATTTACTATTATACAACTAAGGGGTTGATTTAACAATAAATAAAAGGGGTTATTACTAACAAATAACCCCTAAAAGACATATTTAATTGATTCCATACTTTGTTGATCTACCATTTCCAATTTTCTTTATTTTTCCTAATTTTTGTAGACTAACTAGTGCACGTTTAATGGTTATTTCACTATATTGAGGAATTTCACTAACTAACTCTCTTCTAGATAAAGGCTTTAACTCTTGCTGAATTGTTTTGACAATTAGGTCTTCTACTGATAATTTTTGATGGTTAATAACTCCGACTCTATCTTGCAGCTCTCGATATGCTTTTAAAATAATGCTTAAATAATAGTTTAAAAATGGTACATAATCATTTTCATTACTATGCCAACCAATTGAGCTTTCTTTAAGTACTTCATAGTATTCGTCTTTTGTGTTTTCAATGATTTTTTCAAGACTAATATACTTTCCAACATCAAATCCTGATTTATATAGCGTTAAAAGCATTAAAAGGCGTGACATTCTTCCATTCCCATCTTTAAATGGATGGATAGATACAAAGTCAAAGACAAAAGCACCTGATAATAGTAAAGGTGAAACCTCTTCTTTTGAAAATTCAGTGTTGTACGCAGTACATAAAGAATCTATAAGGCTAGGAACTAGATATGCTGCAGGTGGATCAAATCTAGTTTCTTCATGCCCGTCGGGGTATCTAGCTACAATTTTGTTATCACTATCTTTAAATTTTCCACCCCATGAACTTTCAGTATAAGAGAAAAGAATCTTATGTAAACCCAAAATATTACTGGAGTTAATTTGGATATATTTATATCGTTCGTGAATAATTTTTAGAACATCGCGGTATCCAAGAATTTCAGACTCGTTACGATTTTTAGGCTTGGTTTTATCTGATAAAATCTTTTTAAGTCTAGAATCTGACGTATAAATTCCTTCAATTCTGTTGGAAGAATCAGCACTTTGAACTTTAGCTACCTCAATTAAGCGGTTAAGAGTTTCGTGGTAATCAACCTTATAACTGGTTATTTGCCCTCTAAGGTCATGAATTTTAGTTAATTTATTGATAATTTCATTATTTACTTTAAAGTTATTTAAAGTTTCGTAATCGAATTTTTTCATATAGTCCTCTTTTCTGTATCATAACTAAAAATACGGTATCATTCTACCACAAATGATACCGTATTTTAATAATGATACAGATTAGTAAATTTTATTTTTATCATATATTTGTTTCTAATAGCAACCCTAAAATTAAGGTAAAAAAAACTAACTGGTAAGGCGGCCAGTTAGAAAGTTCGCATGTTTTTTTTTTGTATCTACATTTTTCAACTACATTATAGCATATTATTATTTATTTGGTATACTTAATCATGGCAACAAGCCTCGGAAGGAGGCGAGTTTGCATGGGTATTTACATTTTTCAAAACATTGTTACACCTTTGCTTGTTGGGTGTGGTGTAGCTCTTTTTACTTGGTGGTTAAATAAGCGCTAATGTAAAAGTTAGTAAATGGTTGCTAACCATTAAGTGTATGAAGAGAAGTCGTGATCCTTAGGCAAGATTGCGCGAGGCTCCCATTAAGGGACCTCTTTTTTTATCTAAGAATTACTTATTATAAAGCTTAAACTATACTACTATTTTACTATTTGCATACAAATAGTAAAATCATTGCTTTCCTCTTTCTGTAAATGTCTTCAAGTACATTTTATACATTATCTTTTGATCGGCAGAAAGACTGTTTTCTACCTTATTTAAAAGGTCAATTATTAAATCATCTTGTGTTTTAAAATTTAGTGTGTTCTGCATAGCATTAATCCGGTTAGTTGTAGATCTTTGAATTCTAATAGAACTATACACTTTATTTTTGCGCGGGCGTCCTAACTTAGTTTTACGTTCAATCTTTGGAGCCTCATATGTCTTTTCTGGTTCAGAAATAGGTGTTTCTTTTATTTCATTAAATTTTTTGCTTGGCTTTTCATCTGTTGTTTTACGGTTTCTATCCTTATTAAATGTAAGCTTAGACATGTTTGTTCTCCTTCAATCTATTTAATATTTCTTTGGTCAATTGAATATAGATTTCATGAGTTTTTTCGTCATGGAAATCGTGTTTACTTGTTTTGCCTTTTTCAGATATTCCTAAGCGATCATATCTTTTTAGTCGTTCCATATGTTTAATAATTGTATTAAATAAGAGATCGTCACCAAAAGTTTCTTTTGCATCTTTGATGATTTGATTATCTAGCCCCGCATTATTTTTCAATAAAACGGGTAATATTCCTAAAATATCGAAGTCGATTGTAGAGTGTTCATTATAGAAAGTCTGTAGGTATTCCCAAAATGCAATGGCACCATCTAACGATCGTTGTTGTGTTTGCAAGACGATAATTACGTTGTCAGCAGCATACAAAGCACTGTCTGTATAAATAGAAAGCGTAGGTGGCACATCAATAATAATAAAGTCATATTCATTTTGAACTTGTTTTAATTGATTGTTAAAGTATGAAATACGCCGTTCTTTATAGTTAGGCATATTTGCTAAGTATTTCAGTTCAAGAAAATCAGGATAATTTACAAAGTCTTTATGAGAAGGAAGTAGATAAAGATTCTTCATAACTTCAACAATAGCAGGTTTAATATCTTCATTTTTTAGTGCAACCATCATTGTTTCTGGGAAGGCCATTTCTTCGTTATGCTGTAATGTGTAAGTTCTGCGTAGTAATTGTGTTGCATTTGCTTGCGGGTCTAAATCACAAACAAGAGTTTTATATCCTAGTTTTGATAATTCATAGGCGGTCATAACGGAATTAGTTGTTTTTCCTACACCGCCCTTAAAATTAGCAAACAATAAAGTATGTGTCATAATATCAATCCTTAAGAAAAATTTAATAATTTCAAATTTTAATAAATTACTATATTACTATTTTACTACTATACTATTTGCATGCAAATAGTAATTTATCAATCTTCTATAACGCCTGTTTTATAATGTTTTTAGCGTAATAAAATACTATTTTACTATTTTACTATTTTACTATTATAATACTTTACTACAATACTATTTTACTATTTTACTATTTGCATTCAAAAACAAAATTATTCTTTACTTTTAGTAACGGCAATTATACAATCTAGTTGTCAGTTGAATAGAAAAAAGGGTAAAAAAATAAGACCCTAGCTTTTCAAATGAACTGCAATTCGTTTGAAAAGGTTCTAATTGATGTCCCACCATCAACTAGAACAATTACAGCTTTTCCCGAACAGCTGTAATCTTAAATCTAGTGCCTTGTTTATGTGAATATTATACTTTGATATTTGTGTAAATACAAGGTAACAGTTTATTAAGATTTGTTTGAGAGTGTAATTGTTTTAATGAGATCGGAACGGCGTCAATTGGATTAATTGGCGTCTTTTTTGTTGTCCTCGTTGAGATGACCAACGTTATCAAACATTGCAATAGCGCAGAATCTACACTGCGGATAAAAACAAATCATAGACGTGACTAGCTGTTTTGTAGCATTTTATAGCTAGTCAAGGTCAACGGGTAAATGTCGCAAGCCCGTACATACAAGGTATGAAGCCTAAGTTAAATATAATTAATAAGGTAAAGAGCGATGATGTGGCTAAACTTCGCTAAGTAATACGACTGGAGTTAAGTGCAGCAGATGAAGACTGGTACTTTTAGTACGATCGAGTCAAGAAAGCTGTATAGTTACTCGTAAGCGGTTCTTAGACTTATAGTAGCTCGACAGGGAGTTTATCAAAGAAGGTGCGAAAGCACGACACGTGGGGCGAGTAGGAGCGTGGAACAAAGATAAACGATTATCTGAAATGATAATTAAAGTAAATGCTATTGCGTGACGCGACTGACTGGCCGACGGCAAATAGTTGTAAGAACGTGTACGATCCTTAATAAAAGTAATAGGGAAAGTATACGCTCCTCTCCTTCTTAACCTCTAGCAAACAATTTTTAGTTTGGTTTGTAAAGTTAAATAGCATTTTTTTTTTTTTTTTTTTTTGTTTTTTAAATTTTA
>NZ_JAULLI010000026.1:0-19385 GCF_030518115.1 Ligilactobacillus sp. 110_WCHN | reverse complement strand
AAGCTATGGCCAAAGCCATAGCTTTTTTCATTCTTATTTATCAAACACTTTCAAAGTGCTCTTATTTGCTGGCTGAACCTGTTGGAGTTCGCCACGAACAATAATCCGGGTCTTAACTCCAGGAGTTCCTGATGAGCAGGTTACCAATGTTAATAACTTTTGACCTGGGACATCATTTAGCCATTGAACTTGATCCTCATTAACGATCTTCTTCAATGTAACCTTGTAAGTATAAACGTTCTTTCCGTCTGTCAAATATACCTTGGCCCCAACGCCAATGTTTGCTAATGGTCCAAACAAAATGTTGTTATCTTCCATGTGGTGACCGGCAAGGCAGTAGTTACCTTCTTCACCCATCGTTTCATTTTGCTTCATTGTCCCAGCCCCACGCATCAAATTACTTTGAGCTAAACCGTAGAAGACTGGCAAGTGAATGCCGACATCTGGGATTGCAATTTTTCCAATTGATCCCGCTGCATTTGAGGTTGCAGCTTTGGCAACATCTTTTGTATCAACTGGACGAACAGCATCATAATCGAATTGCCCTTTCTTCGGCTTTGAATTGCTGATTGGCTTGTTTAATGCAGTTGTTGAAATGTGGTTAACAACAAATGATTTGATTTGTTCGTTAAAAATCAATGCTAAGCCGCACAATACCAATAAAACAACTAAAATACTTACAAGGGTTTTTCTTACTTTCCCATGTTTTTTACTTCTTGATTCTGCCATCTTGAGTTACCCCTTTCATTTTTACACTTACTATTTCGTCGTTTCAGGTTCTGATTGACGAACGGTTGAATCTTCCTTCTTTTTCAAAACAACTAAAATTCCGATACTTACAACCGATACGATTGCTCCGAGGAACAAGTATGGTGTCCGGTATGTGAACGTAACTTGGTGTTTTCCAGCACTGACAGGAACTGCTAAGAATTCATCAAGAGCTTTCTTCGGTTTAACTGTCTTGCCATCAACCTTAACGTGCCAACCAGTTTGAGCAGGAATCGTTGTCATGATCAATTCATGTTTTGGAACGTCGATTGTTCCGCTGATCTTCGTATTACTGAAGTGATCAAGCTTCAATGGGTGTTCGTTCAAATCATTCATTAATGACTTGTACTTACTCATATCAAGGTGATATAACCCAAAGCTGTCAAGTTGCAAATTATTATTGGTCAATGTCATCGTCAATGTTTGCTTTTGATCTTTTTGACCGCCGCTAGTAATATTCAAGATCATTGGTGAGTTAAAGTCCCCGGTTTGGGTCAACTGTTGATCACCAATCGTGAATGAACAATTCAAGTTACCATTATTGGCAAATGCTGGTCCAATCGTTAAGTAGTATGGATCGTTTGTCTTTGGTGTAAATGGCATTTGAATCGTTGCATCCTGATTACCGTCGACCTTGGTATACGTATTGTTTCCTTCATCCTTCAAGTTGCTGTAAACAACGCTTAAATCCTTATACGACTTAAAGAGTTTCAGTTTCTTGTTGCCTGCCAAGCCAGCCGCAATCATGTTTTGATTTTGAATTGGTTGGGCAGATTGTAACTTAACATTCAAGATATCCGGACTTGCGGCAAAGCCAATCGGCAAGACATACGGATTCTTGTAAATATTGATCGTGTTAGTTCCATTCACTAAATTATCATTACTCAAATCAAGCCGGGTTGAATATGGTGATAGGACATTTGTGTCTGATGTCTGATTCAACATGTACTTGATTCCAAGGAATGAATCTGAGAATAACGTCCCGTTACTGTAACCCGTGTAGTTATCACCGGATGAATCCCCAATTTCATTCATAAAGTTTGAAGTTTTCGGATCCATCATTGAATTAAATTCATCGGTCCCATAGAAGTTACACTGCATTGGATCGTCTTTTGAACGTTCAAATGTTTTGCCGATCCGGTAAAATTCATTCTTACCTGGCCGGATTCCATCAAGCGCAGTATTTAAGTTTGAAATAAAGCCGGCAAAATCGCTTTGTTTAACGTAGTCGATTGGATTCAAACTCAACGCAACGTTTGCACCCATTTCGACGGTTGTTAATGCCAGCAATGAAAGTTTGAACCATTTCTTCATCGGAACTGAGAATAATACTAAGAAGCCGATGATGATCACACTACTGATTACAATGTTCGTGCTCTTTAAGAAGCCAAACTTCTTAATGTTGTAGAAGCTGTATTCGACGATCACCCCTAGAACAATGACGCTGAGCATCAACTGTAACCGGGACAGCCGGGTGATCTTCAGTAGTCCTCGTGCCGCAATTAGAACCATCCAGAAGCAGACAATGTATGAGAACCGGTATGGATACCATACAGGAAACTGCATTGCGTGCCAGAACAAATCAAGCGGTTGGTAGCAAAGGGAAACAACAAAGAAGGCACTCACAACGATTGTTGCAATCTTTTCTTTCAGTTTGATTTCCTTGCATGTGAAGTAGCAGATAAATCCAATTAAAACCAAAGTTCCGACAAAGATATTCGGCGTTCCCTTTGGCATTTGGTCAAAGTTGAATCCGCCGACCAAGAGCTTCGGTAAGATCTTCCATGGGGAGTAATCAAATTTCCATTGGAATGACTTCGTATTGTATTGTGCCTTTGTCTGCATGATGTTAAAGAACGTTGGTAATAAGATAACGGCGGCCATTCCAGCACCGAGAAGTGACCGGCCAATAAAGCTGCCGATCGTCTTCCACTTTTCCTGAATCTTTTCACTGTTGCGGACATATGTCCATGCAAAGTATAAAACAGCAAAGATGCAGATCATGTAACCCATGTAGTAATTTGTAACTAAAATAATTGCTAAAAATACCGGGTAGACCCACATGCTCTTCCGTTCAATCAGATTTTCAATTCCGATGATCATCAGTGGCAAGAAAACCAATGCATCTAACCACATAATGTTCAAGATATTTGCAACCACAAAACCGTTTAAGGCATATGCAATTGAAAATGCTGGAACTAGGAATCCTTTTTGCCACTTTTCTTTAAGCAGCAACTTGCTGAATGCCCATCCACTGCATCCAACTTTTAAAACGGTAATCAAAAGAATTCCGAATGTGATCCATTTTCCAGGCGTAAAGAGCAGGACTAAGTTAAACGGGCTGAATAAATAGTATGCCCATGTTCCCCACATGCTGCCCCCAATCGCATTTTGGAATGAATAGAAGAATTGACCGAAGTGGTGCAACAATGTGTTCCGATAAAATGAATAAAAATCAACATATTGCTGCCCCAAGTCAACCGTCAAAATTGACGAGTTTCCAAACGGGAACATCTTCCGGTAAGCAAAGTACCCTAATAAAATCAAAATCGGCAATGCAAAAGAAAGCAATTGCAGGAGACGGGTGTTTTTGCTTGAATCCGAAACTTTACGCGAGGATTTCTTTTCTCTTTTTCTCACGTTTAAACTCACCCCATAATAATTATTTGGTTGATAAAAATTCTAATTATCACTCATTTACTGATTGTACCATATATTAAAAGCCTTCAATTGCCTTGAATTACGAATCTTAAAAAAATAATATTTATTTAAATTCTCACTTAAAAAATAAAGGTTACGACATAAGTCGCAACCTCTTTGTTATATCCGCATAATCGGGTTCCAAAACAAACGAGCTATGTGGAAGTTCGAAAACCTCCGAATCTATGCTAGCGCGATTCGTTCGATTTTCTGCTTCCACCACGCTCGTTTTAAATGTTTTGTCACACCTTCTTCTTTTCAAACTATCTCAATGAATCCCATGCTGGCAAATCAATCTTTGCTTGGTGATTAATTTGCTTAGCATGCTCTGAAATATATTTTTGGTTAATAATGACTTCATAAACGTATTTATCGAACCATTCATCTGACATTACAAAGTAGCCTTGATCGCCGATCTTACTGCCCCATGAATTTTCAACTTTCCACTTGGTTGGTTTGCCATCCACGATATCAACACCCGTAAACGTCATTGCGTGGGAAACTTCCCCGTTGCGTGACATCAAACGATCTTTTTTGCTTAATTCAAGGTCAACGTTAAATAATTCACCCTGTTTAAAGAATTCAGATGAAAGGTAACCTTTTTGCCGATCAAGATCTTGTAAAACGTCGCATCCAAACCAAACCGTTTCACCGTTTTTAAGTGATGCAATCACAGCATCCTTCAATTCTTGGGTGCCCACATTCAAGAATTCAATGTGCTTGCCGTTGTAAATGTAGTCTTGACTTGGCAGGCCATATTTTTGATCCATTTCATGATCGGGTGCATCTAATAAACAAACATAATCGTCAAAGTTCCGTTTGCAATATTTTTCAAAGAAACTCTTCGGCGTTAAATCGCGATCAATGTGGTATTTTTTATCTTGATCACGATATTCAAAATCAAATTTAACTGGCGGTTGTCCAAAGGCATAAACGAGCATCCGATAAATGTCACTCAATGCCTCTTTCTTATATGCCCGTAATTCTTCATCAGATTTACCATCCGCCTTCATTTCACGCAGATGCATTGCATCCTTACTAAGTTTCAGATTCAATGATGAGTTTAAATCACTTGTCTGGTCACTTGCAAAAGTTTCCGGCATGACGCTTTGCGGGACAACCCCGTATTTGTCAATCAATGCCGCCGCATTAGCCCATTGACCGCCATCATTATCATTCCAGTTCAAAACATCAAGTAATTCCCGGTCATCACTTGGACGATCAGCCAACCGAATCACTTCTTCAAGATAGTGATTGGCCTTTTCCAAGCGGTCAAAAAACGAATTATAGTTTTGTGAGAATTGAAAGTCCTTAACATTGTACTTCTTCTCAAATTCGTGGCGCATGGTATTCAACGTTGCAAATAACCAGCAACGACCGCTCTTTTTCTGAGCAGTTACTGCTCCGGTTTCAACTTCAATTGAAAATACTCGGTTTAAATCGCGTTTGGCTGCATAGTTGCGGCTGGCTGCGATCACTCCGTTTTCCTGAACCGCCCGGCCAAGTGAAGCTGACGCTGGGGTTTGTTCATAATCTTGATTAAATTTTTGCAGATCTTGGTATGTAATATCCTGTTCCGCTGTCATTGTGATCCTTCTTTCATCAAAAACTAATTTTAATTTAATTGTATTTTAACACACGCATTCAAAATATCAACATTTAAAAAATAAAAAGTTGGGACTGACGTCCCAACTTTTTTAATCATTTTGAACAACAACTTTTGTTCCAACCTTTAAATTTTGCATCATCCATTTCGCATCCGGAACTGATAACCGAATACATCCGTGTGAAGCTGGCTGCTTTCCAAGCTTTTCGGCTTCCAAAACATTGTAACTTCCGTCTTTCTTTGTTGGGACCGTATGGAAAAGGTAAACCCCGTTATCCTTCCATGAAACCCAGTAATTTGCGCCTTCATTTAATGAATTATTGAAGAAGCTTTGCCCCCGTTCAGGTTGAATTTGATATGTTCCTGTCGGCGTATCACTGACCATCTTTCCGGTATTCGGGTCCTTATGGAAAAGACCACCGCTGCAATACATCGTGTAAATTACCTTATTGCCCGACATCAGGTATGTTCGGTTCTTTAATAACGCCACTTTGATCCAGAAATTCTTAACGTTATTTAAATTTGGATACGGAACCTTTTCTGAAGACTCTTTCCAATTGATCGGCGTCCGCATTACTGACTTTGCAGCCCGCTTCTTTGCGGCTGCAGCTTTTTCCTTGGCAATTTTGGCAGCCCGTGCTTTGGCCTGCTGTTCGATCACGATTTGGTGATGGTCAGCAACATGCATACAGTGCCGATAGCCAAAAAAGCACAAAAAGGTAATCACCAATATTATAATATCGATTTTCTGTAATTTTAATTTATTTCCCGTTCCTTGCCGTTGATATTTTATCCATCGATTGTGTTTTTCCATGCTTTCCTTTTATCTCCAGTAGATACAAAGGGTTGAACAGCAATGTAAAACTTTCGCTTTTTCCGTTCAACCCATTGTTTAAATATTATCGCTTTTGTTAAATAATGAATCAACTGATTGATTGTGATAAATCAATGAAATTGCTTTTGCAAAAATCGGTGCAACTGATAAGATTCTTAACTGTTCAAACTTCTTCTCTTCAGGCATTTGAATCGTATCGGTTACAATAACTTCTTTAAGCGCTGAATTTTTCAATTCGTTAACCGCATTGCCGGAGAAAATTGCGTGCGTTGCACAACCGTAAACGTCCGTTGCCCCCGCCTGCTTCAATACAGCGGCAGCATCCGCCATTTTCGCTCCCGTATCGATCATATCGTCAAAGATAATGCATTGATGACCCTTAACGTCGCCGATCACATCTGTATTTTTATCGACGCGTTTCGAATCCCGCTTATCAACAATTGCAATTGGCGCTTTCAAACATTCTGCTAAGTTCCGGGCTAACTTCACACTGCTGTGATCTGGAGCAACAACTACTACATCCTTATCAAGGCCGTTTTTCTTGAAGTAATCAGCTTGACTATAAATTGCCAAAAGATGATCAACCGGAATATTAAAGAATCCTTGTAATTGACCAGCATGCAAATCAAGGGTAACCACCCGATCAGCACCGGCCATCGTCAAGAAGTTCGCAATCAACTTCGCTGTAATCGGTTCCCGTGGCCGCGTCTTTCGGTCAGCTCGGGCATAACCGTAATACGGAATCACGCAGTTGATCGTTCCGGCACTTGCCCGCCGTAATGCATCGATCATTACCATTAATTCCATAAAGTTCTCGTTAACTGGATCTGAAATCGATTGAATAACAAAAACATCACATCCACGAACACTCGAATCAATATTGATTTGAATTTCACCATCACTAAAATGATGAACAGTTGTATCACTTAATTCAACTCCGAGATCATCGGCAATTTTTTGGGCCAACTTAGGATTAGAATTTAAGGTAAAAAGTTTAATTCCGGCATTATCTTGATTCATTTATGTCTTTCCTCCAGCATTCAGCAATCATTATGTTCTTTCTTAATTCTATGGTATTTCAGACGTTTGTCAAGAACGCTTAGATGACGAAAACATGACAATGCGATTAAAAATAGGAGGCTGCTCATGTGTGCAACCTCCGCAATCAGTTTTATCAAGACTCGTTCAATTCTTACATTGCATGATTTAACAGTTGATCAACTGAGATGTGATACAAATCACTTAAATATACCAGACTTTCCAAATCCGGATAGCTGACATCGCGTTCCCAGTTTGAAACGGTTTGCCGTGAAACGTGTAAAATATCGGCAACCTCTTTTTGGGTAAAATGATAACTTTCACGCTCTTCTTCTAAATTCTTTCCTAATTCCATAAAATATTCCTCCATTTCTTTCATCAAGCTTTAATCTTGAACTCCTTAATAAAACTGTTTCCCCTTTAGTTTTAATTCTAACACACCTCAATTAATTAAAAAAATCTAATCAAGGTGGCCAAGCGCAAAAAATTTCTGTACAAATCTTGATGATAATATAAAGGAGGTTACGCCATTAGACGTAACCTCCTTAAACCCTAGAATGAACGAATATTCAATTTCTTCTTTAACAGATACCGTACACCAAAACCAATAAGTGCAAACAGGATATCAGCAAGCGGCGTAAAGGCCGGGTTGACCTGCGGTGGAATCTTGGCGATCAATGCAAAGGCAGCGAACCAAACAATCAACAAGCCTAAGAAGACTCCAATTGCCCGTAAGATCCGGTGCTTAGCCTTTCGGTTATTCATTACCTTGTAGAATCCTGCTAGTCCTAAACCGGCAATTACGGAAGTTGAAACGATTGTTAACCACCCAGCATCTGCCGTTTGCCGTTTTGAAAACAGACCTAAAATTCCGTACATTGCACAGAACATAACGAACATCAATAATCCGTTATCCAAAGCTGATTCCCAGAACTTTGGCGGTTTGTTTTCCAATTCCCGCTTCGGCCCGTTAATAATATCATCTGCTTTTTTAGCAGCCGGACCATATAACTTTGCAGCTGTATAGCCTTGTTTTTGCTTAACTTTTAATTCTTCATAAACTTCATTTAAAGCAGTTGCTTTCTTTTCAGGGTCATACCCTTGAGCATTCAACGCCCGGTTTAACTTGATCATGTATTCTGCATTCCGTTTGGTCAAATCCGCGAATTGCTTATTAATTTCGATCATTTTTTCCTGCCGTTCTTTTTCACGGGTTTCTGCTTGACGTTGAGCTGCTTCTTGATTTTTTTGCCGAATATCTTCGTCTGCCACAATGGTTCCTCCTTTAACTGAAATCGACTTTTAAACTCTTATCTTAGACATTGAACCGGAATTCAATAATGTCGCCATCTTGAACCACGTAGTCTTTTCCTTCAAGGCGCATTTTCCCGGCTTCTTTAACGGCTTGCATGCTGCCATATTTATCAAGGTCATCAAACGAAACGGTTTCGGCGCGAATAAAGCCCCGTTCAAAGTCTGAGTGAATAATTCCGGCAACTTGCGGAGCCTTCATTCCGTGTCTGAAAGTCCAGGCCCGGGTTTCTTTTCCACCGGCTGTAAAGAAGGTTTCAAGCCCTAATAACTTGTATGAGGCCCGAATCAACCGGTTCAATCCAGGTTCTTCAACACCTTCCATTTCAAGGAATTCCTTCTTTTCGTCATCATCCATTTCGGCAATTTCCTCTTCCGTTCCAGCGGCAACCCCAATAACTTCTGAACCAGGATCGTTTTCGGCTAAGAACTTCTTGATTTCTGGCATGTATTTGTTGCCGTCTGGATCAGCCATATCTTCTTCACCGATATTTGCAACGTAAAGAACCGGCTTTGAAGTTAATAAGAATAAGCTCTTAACGATTTTCTTTTCATCATCATTAAATTCGATCGAACGAACCGGCTTTCCTTCTTCAAGCACCGGTTTGATCTTTTGCAAAACGGCGAATTCAGCCTGAGCATCTTTATCACGGCCGGTTTTAGCAACCTTTTCAACCCGGGTATACCGTTTATTGATTGATTCAAGGTCAGCTAATACCAATTCAAGGTTGATCGTGTTGATATCATCGATTGGGTCAACTTTTCCTGAAACGTGAGTGATATTATCATCGTCGAAAGCCCGCACAACGTGAACGATTGCGTCACATTGACGAATGTTTTCCAGGAACTTATTTCCTAATCCTTCACCCTTGCTGGCCCCCTTAACGATTCCCGCAATATCAGTAAATTCAAAGGTTGTGTGGACGATTTTTTTGGCAGGGATGATTTCATCGATCCGCGCTAACCGTTTATCAGGAACTTCAACCATTCCTACATTGGGATCAATTGTCGCAAATGGATAATTTGCCATTTCTGCTCCTGCTTTTGTAATTGCGTTAAATAGCGTTGACTTTCCAACATTTGGCAAGCCGACAATTCCAGCTGTTAATGCCATTTCATTCACTCTTTCTAATTAGCTTTTTCTAAAATTTTCTTCATTTTGCGTTCAAATTCGCGCCGGGGAAGCATTACAATATGGCCGCACCCCGTGCATTCGATCTTGATATCCATTCCCATCCGAATGATTTTCCAGCGGTTGGTTCCGCACGGATGAGCCTTTTTCATTTCAACAATGTCGTTTAAATCATAATCTTTCATTTAAAAGCTCGCCTCATAAATCAATTCATGATTACAACTCAATGTTTAAAACATCCAAGATTCGATTGAAATCTTCCGTTGACAGGTAGTTGATCTCGATTTTACCCTTACCTGTCTTTTCGTTAGCTTTGATTGCAACCTTCGTTCCAAATTTTTCTTGAAGCCGGTCTTGGCTTTGAAGAAGGTACGGTGAAAGTTTCTTTTTCCGGTCCTTTTTGACCTTCTTTTTCCCGTTCATGTCATTAACGATTTGTTCCAATTGACGAACCGTGTAATTTTCCTTGACCGTCTTCTTTGCAAGTTCAACTAACTTATCCTTGTCTTTCAAAGCCAGCAATGTCCGGGCCTGGCCCATTGACAACTTACCGTCCTGAACAAATGCTTTGACTTTCCGGGGCAAATCCAAGAGACGCAAATAGTTTGCAATATATGGCCGGGACTTGCCTAACCGTTCTGATAGCTCTGACTGGGTAATTTTCAAGTTTTTCATCAACGTACTGTAAGCTTCAGCCTCTTCAAGCGGACTTAAATCTTCCCGTTGCAAGTTTTCAAGGACGGCAACTTCCATCATTTGTTCATCGTCAATTGCCCGGACAATTGCTGGAATTGAATCCTTGCCAGCTAATTTTGAAGCCCGGAAACGGCGTTCACCAGCAATGATCTCATAACCCATCACACTTGATTTGCGCACAATGATTGGTTGGAAGACCCCGTTTTTCCGAATTGAATCTGATAAATCCTTTAAATTTTCTTCATCAAAGTTTTTTCGCGGTTGATAAGGGTTCGGGCGGATCTCATCAAGTTGAAGTTCTTCAACCTTTTCATCTGCTTCCTTTTCTTCGTCAAAATCAGCAAATAAAGCATTGATCCCGCGGCCAAGTCCCTTTTTATTCTTACTTGCCATGAGCTGCTAAGACCTCCTTTGCTAATGCCATGTATTCCTTCGCTCCCCGTGATGATGGATCATAGTCAATGATTGACATTCCATGACTTGGGGCTTCTGAAAGCCGGACGTTGCGGGGAATAATCGTTTGATAAACCTTGTCTTTAAAGAACCGTTTAACTTCTTCAACAACTTCGTTTCCAAGGTTGGTCCGGGCATCCAGCATCGTTAATAAGACCCCTTCGATCTTCAAGTTTGGATTGAAGTGCTTTTGTACAAGCTGAATTGTATTTAATAACTGACTTAAGCCTTCCAAAGCATAGTATTCACTTTGAACTGGAATCAAAATCGTATCGCAAGCTGTAAACGCGTTGATCGTCAGCATTCCAAGTGAAGGCGGGCAGTCGATCAAAATATAATCATAGCTGTCCCGAATCGGCACAACTGCATCCGCTAACCGCTTTTCGCGCGCCATCTGAGATGTCAATTCAATTTCAGCCCCTGATAATTGAATCGTTGCCGGAACAATATCAAGGTTCTTCCGGCTGGTGTGGATAATCACATCCGTCATTGGAACCTCATTTACCAGAACATCATAAACATCAGCTTTAATATCTGCTTTCCGAATCCCAAGTCCGCTTGTTGCGTTTCCTTGGGCATCGGCATCGATCAGTAATACTTTCTGGCCTAATTTTGCTAAACAAGCACCAAGGTTAATGCTCGTTGTGGTTTTACCAACCCCGCCTTTCTGGTTGGCAAGTGCAATTACGCGTCCCATCTAATCCACTCTCCTTCACTAGTTTCGTTCATTTTTATTTTTTAATGGAATTTCAATTACAATTTTTTGAACGTCATCGGTGGTCTCTTCTTCAACTTGAACGTCAATTCCCGTTTCGCGAACCATCTTGACCGACTGTTTGATTGTATTGACTGCCAGCCGGACATCCTTGGCAACCCCTTTGATTTGAGACCGGTTTTTCGGCTTCATGCGGGGAACAACGATCCGGTTGACTTTCTTTTCAGTTTCCTTAACTGAAAGGTGATTGTTCAAAACGTCTTTTAAGACCTTGGCCTGCTGTTCGCTAGCTAATCGAACCAACGCGCGTCCGTGCCGTTCTGAAATCTTACGATTTAAGATTGCTTGCTGAACTGGCCGACTCAGCTTCAGCAACCGTAATTTATTGGCAATAAATGATTGACTTTTTCCGAGTTCTTCAGCCAACTGTGCTTGCGTCAAATTGTTCAAATCAAGTAATCGTTGGTATGCTTCAGCCTCTTCGATCGAGGTTAACTCTTCGCGCTGGAGGTTTTCAATCACCGCCATTGAAGCTGCTTCGGTATCCGACATTGTCCGGACAATTGCCGGGACCTTTTCCCACTTTAACGTTTGAATTGCGCGGAAACGCCGTTCACCAGCAATGATTTCATATTTCCCGGGTTCATATTCGCGCAAAATAATCGGCTGAAGTAACCCGTGATCTTTGATCGTATCCGCTAATTCATCGATCTTTTCCTGAGCAAAAATTTGCCGTGGTTGAAAGCGGTTAGGAATGATCTGATTGACCGCAATTTCTTCAACCTGGTCTTCTGGACGAGGCTGCTGTTCAACATCTGACGTTGCGGTTTCAGCATCCGTTTCCTTCTTTTTATTCTTACCCCAAAATAAAAATGCCATAATTTTCCTCCTTTGATTGTCTAAACAATCGGATTCCGTACAGGAGTACCCGCCTTGCGCGGATATTGCTTTGGCGTTGATTTAATTTTTTCAACGATCAATAAGTGACGTTCATCATGCGTAGCTGGCAATTCAGTTTGAATGTCTTGTTTAAACTGGCCGCCAAGGACTTGAATTGCCTTTTGGGCATCAGCTAATTCTTGGTCGGCTTTTTGGGCTTTGAGCGCAATAAATTGGCCGCCGACTTTGACCAGCGGCAGACACAATTCTGTTAAAACGGACATGCGGGCCACCGCCCGAGCAGTCACAAAATCATAATCTTCACGATGCTTGCTCTTCTTGCCCGCAAATTCTTCCGCCCGAGCATGGCACAACTCAACATCGGTCAGCCCCAGTCGGGTAATTAATTCCTGAAGAAACTTAATGCGTTTATTCAATGAATCAACGATCGTCACTTTTAATTGCGGAAAAGCAATTTTCATTGGAATTGATGGAAATCCGGCACCGGCACCTACGTCACAAAGCGTAGCTGCTTCCGTCCGAAGAGCTGGAACTTCAATTCCAAGGATCAGCGAATCATAGAAATGTTTTAAATAAACTTCTTTTTTCGCCGTAATTGCTGTTAAGTTTACAACTTTATTAGTATCAACCAGCAACTCGTAATAATCTTCAAACTGTTTCATCTGCTTATCAGAAAGCATGATTCCATGAAGGGCAAGTTCCTGTTTAAATTCTTCTGGTGTCATCGGATTTCCTTTCTCTGTTCTTCGTGAAACACTTAATTTTTCAATGTTTCACACTACTGATAAGTTTAATTTATTTACTCATTAAAAGCAAGGTGAATTCCGGACCCATTCTCTTTCTTTGAGAATTTTTATTCATTTCTTTTTACGCTATACTTATATAGTAGAAATTTATCAAATGAGGAATTTAAATGACTGAATTTTTTAACGAACCAACCACTGAACAACTCCCACATTTAAGCTTAAACCATGAATATTTGCCGCATCATTTTGTTCACGTTCTTGTTCCCCCAACGGCCAAGTTCAACCCGTTGATTATTTTCATCGGGGACGGTCAAGAACAGCTTCACACCATTCCGCTTTCCCGGTTAAGCGCCCATGGATTCACAATTGCAATGCTGTCAACTGACCAATTAACCGGTGATTTGCATCATCAGGTAAGTGAAATTAAATCCGCGATCCGCTTTTTACTTTTGCACGCCGCCCAATTTTCAATCGATACTAACCGGACTTTTATCTGGGGCGAAAACCGCGGAGCTGATCTCAGTGCAATTACCGTTTTAACTGCCAATGATCCGGAATGGAATGCTGAAGATCCACGGGTTCTCCCTTTACGTTTCCGGGCTAGCTTTTTATTTGGCGTGACAGACTATGCTAAATTAACCGCCATGATTCCATCGCATAAACGGTCGGCGTTGTTTGTCTATAACGGGGAACTCGATTCATTTGATGAAGCATGTCGGGCTCAATTTATCAAGGCCTATCGTCTTCAAAATGAAGTCCAGGATTTTATTTTGAGGAGTACTGCCAGCGGAACCAGTGCGTTTTACACCCCGTATATGCTGACAATTATTGAAAAGCAGATTCAAAAACATTTATAACCAAAAAAGATAAAAAATTTCCCAAAAAGGATTGACACTCAATTAAAACCAAGGTATTATATGGGTATTGATGAAAGAGCTTTGTGAGCTTCCATCTCCCCCTAGATTCGGCTCACGTTAATATGAGTTCTGTTCATCATCACTTACTCCTTTTTTCTCTGCACTATACAATGTATAATGCAGAGTTTTTTTATGTCTTCCTGCTCCCATGCGGGTTATTTTTTTACTCTTTTTTCACTTCACAAAAAAATCAATAAAAAAATTTAAATCGTAATCCTCTTTTTTCACTTTCTGATAAACCAACAATTTAATTTAAATTCTAAATCGTAATCCCGTTTTGACGGTCTTTTCACGGTTGACACGTCCAGATTGCCCCTTTATTATCTAAAAAGTAATCATTACTAATTTCATTAAAGGAGCTACTGAATGAAGAAATTTTCAAAACTATTTTTATTAGCTGTTGGTGCAATTTTCCTGACCTTTTCTTTAAGTGCCTGCGGAAAGCAATCATCAACTAAGAAAACGTCAGCAGACAAGATCAAGGTCGTTGCAACGACTAACTTTTACGCCAATATCGCCCAAGAAGTCCTCGGAAATCACGGGACCGTAACGTCGATCATCGACAGTCCCAACGTTGATCCGCACGACTTTACTCCAACAACTGCAACTGCCAAAGAGGTTGCTAAAGCCAACCTTGTAATCGAAAACGGGGTTGGATATGACACCTGGGTCAATAAACTGCAAGACCGGAAAATTCTTTCAGTTGGAAAAATCGTTGGTGCCAAAGACGGCGATAACGAACACTTGTGGTACAATCCTGCCAACATTGAAAAATACGTTGACGCGTTAGCTGCTCAATATGGTCGGCTTTTACCTCAAGACGCTGCAATCTTCAAAAAGAATGCCGCTGCTTATAAAAAGAAGTTAAACGTCCTTAATCAAAAAATGGATCAAATCAAAAACGAGAAGCAAAATGCCGATGTCGCCGTCAGTGAACCGGTCTTTAACTATGCCCTTCAAAAAATGGGCTTTAAGGTTACTGACAACCATTTTGCCCTTGCAATCGAAGAAGGTTCGGATCCGTCATATACTGATATTCGCGACTTGCAAAACAGTATTAAAGAACACAAAATCGCCTTTTTCGTCTTAAATAAACAGGATGATAGCAAAATCGTCGATAACATCGCTGACCTTTGCCGAAAAGAAAACATTCCGGTTCTCGAAGTTACTGAAACAATGCCCAAAGGCGGCAACTACATCGACTGGTTTAGCAACGAATTGGATCAACTCGCTAAAATTGTTCAAACAAAGAGGTAATCATCTATGCAACCAATCTTAGAAGTTGAAAATTTAGATATTAAAGTCCCTGACCGAACGCTTTTCCGGAACCTGAACTTTGCAATTCCGCGCAATGAATTAACCTGCATTACGGGTGAAAACGGCGTTGGCAAATCAACCTTGATCAAACATTTAATTCAAGATCTCAACCGGAATTCAACAATTCACGCGCAATTTGCTATCCCGCGCGATAAGGTTCAATACGTCCCGCAATTACGCAACATTGATGATGAATATCCCCTTAATATTCATGATTTTGTTGCCTTAGGATTTAAGCATCGCATTCTTCCATGGAATTCAAAAGCGATGAACCAACGGCTGCGTGAAATTTTGGATGAAACAAAATTGACTCGTATCCAAGCGCGCCCTTTAGGAAAAGCTTCCGGCGGTGAAAAGCAACGGGCTTACCTTGCCCAAGCGTTGTGCGCTGATCCGCAGCTTTTAATTTTGGATGAAGCCACCGCTAACCTGGACCAGTCAGCCAAGCACTTTCTTTTGCAGCTTTTAAAATCGATCATGCAAAATCACGATTTAACCGTGATTTTTATCACGCATGATCCAGAACTGATCGCTGCATATGCTGACAACGAGTTGCACCTTGAAAATCAAACCGCAACGATGACTAAAATGAAGAAAGGAGAAAATTAATGTTTAATTATGCTTTTATGCAATATGCATTCATTGCTGGAATATTTATTGCATTAATTTGTGCTGTCATGGGCGTTTTCGTAATCGCCCGGCAAACATCATTCTTTGCCCACACCCTTTCTGAAATCGGCTTTTCAGGTGCAAGTTTTGGCGTGTTTGCTGGCATTTCACCGCTTGCAGGAATGCTGCTTTTCACCTGTTGCAGTGCGTTATTCATCGGCTTTTCAGGTGAAAAGATCAGCCGGCGCGAATCGTCGATCAGTGTTTTCTCAGGAATCTTCTTAGGCCTGGGAGTGCTTTTCCTGTCACTTTCTGATAAACAAGCCAACTATGCAACTAGCATTTTGTTTGGGAGTATCGTCGGAATTGACGCTGCTAATTTGCGTGATCTTGTTTGTTTGAGCATCTTCTTATTGATTCTAATTTTCTTTACTTTCCGAAAATTAGCTTTCAATTCTTTTGATGCTCAAGGTTCTGAATATAATCAACGTTATAACAAGCTGATTTCGATTCTCTTCCTCATAATGCTTGCGTTGACCGTCAGCATTACGGCGCAAATTATTGGCGCGTTGCTGATTTTCGTTCTGCTTACGATTCCGGCATCCGCATCTAAATACTATGCGCACTCATTATGGAAAATGATCGGCCTGACCTTTATCTTTGCAATTACCGGGATTTGGCTCGGATTATATTTAAGTTATTTAACAAACTGGCCGGTCAGTTTCTTTATCACGGTCATTGAAGCGTTGATTTATAGCAGTGCGATTTTAAAACAAAAAATCAGTGATCATCATAATTAATATTTAATCAAGATAATTCGATTAATCAAAAGTAAAAGCAACGATAGTGTTCACTAATATGTGAACATTATTTTTTTATATCAAAATTTTATATGGAATTTCATTTTTAAAAGTGTTAGAATAGGTCACAACAGGGGTAGGATATATCTCGTAAATGGCCAATGGAACGGAATGTGAACTTTGGCAGAACCGTAATGGGCGATTTATATCCGCATTCACCATAAAATTCATCTGGTGTATGTGTCTCCCCCGTGGATTTTGGGAGGCTTTTTTTGATGAAAAAATTATCTTGGAAGAGTCCGAAACTCGATGTTCGGACCGTTACAATGTCTGCGTTGCTGATTGCGATTCAGATCGTTCTTAACAAAATTTCGATCGGCGATCCCGCCATTTTAAAAATCGGAATTGGTTTTCTTGGAACAGCATTGATCGGTTACCTGACCGGTCCGTGGCTTGGCGGCGTGATCCTCGTTCTTGTTGATATTATTTCCAATACCGTATTCAGTTCCGGCGGGGTCTTCTTTCCCGGATTTACCTTTTCCGCATTTATCAGTGGAATCATCGCCGGTGCATTTCTTTATCACCAGAAAGTTACCTGGCAACGGGTCTTCTTATATGAATTTATTCAAATCTTAATTTCAAACGTTATTTTTACGACTCTGTGGGTTTATATCTTAAGCATGACTTCCCCGCATCACATGGCACTAACCGCTTTGTTAGCTGTGCGGGTTCCTAAAGAAATTATCTCATGGCCAATTCAAGCAGCCGTTGACCTTCTGATTTTAAAGGCCGTGTCGAAAACCCAAATCGCAAAATAAAAAAATGGTTGGCAATCGCCAACCATTTTTTATGCTTTCTTCGCATCAATTCCTTTGGTACTGTGATGAACCCATCCAATATTGATCAAAACCAGGAATGCAGTTGATAAGAACACACCGCCGTAGCCAAACATTCCTGAAACCGTTGAACCAATCAACGGGCCAAAAATGTTTCCCATAAATTGTGCTGACTGGTTATAACTAAATACCCGGCCTGAATATTCATTCGGCGAATACTTCGCCAATAACGTCTGCACTTGTGGAAGCAATGCCGCATCTGAAATTCCAACTAAGAACCGCAGAATTCCTAATTGCCAAACGTTCGTTACAAAGGCTTGTGGGATATAGACTAACATTGCAAAAATCAAGCCGCCACGTAAAATTTTCTGCGTTCCGATCTTATCGCCCCACGTTCCAAATAACGGAGCGGCAAACAAAGTCGCAATTCCCGGCAAAGCGGCAATGATTCCGCTGACCATGTCTACACTATGTCCGTCGTGTAGTAATTGTTGAACATATAAACTAATGACCGGTGAAATCGAATTGTTTCCAGCCTGGATAATCAATGTTGTAACAAACATTCCAATGATCACCTGCGGATATTCAAGCGACTTGAATAATTCGCGCGCTGGAAGCGTCTTTTCCTTTGAAACCGGCGTAAAATTTCGTTCATGAACAAAGAAGAGGGTCAAAACAAACACCGTTGCATATGCCAATCCAGTGAGGAAGAAAGTTACTCGATAACCAAACGCCCCGGCAATCGCTCCCCCAAATAACGGTCCAAGAAGCATGCCGGCCGTTGTCCCGGTCGATAAAGTACTCAACGCTTTCCCACTGTGCTTGCTTGGAACTTGAGAGGCGATCAATGCTGACGTGTTCGCAACATACCCTGCAAAAAAGCCTTGAAGTAATCGTAAAAGGGCTAGTTGCCATACATGAGCAACTAATCCCATCGAAGCCATCATGACTCCCATGCCGGCCGCCGAAATCAGCATCACTTTCTTGCGACCGTGCCGATCAGCAAATTTTCCCCAAATCGGGGCCATCCATGATGAAACTAGGAAAGTTGCTGAAAAAACGATCCCGCTCCAAAGATTCAATTGCATCCGGTTAAAATGTCCCAATGTCTTAATGTATAAAGACATAAACGGCATGATCAATTGGAATCCCATTCCAACGATAAAGTTTCCAAACCAAAGAACCCGCAAGTTCTGTTTCCATTCTGGGATTTTTGCTTTCAAAGTCTCACCTCATTCTAACTATTTGTAAGTAAATTCATAACTTACTATTATACACGCTTTTCAGAAAAAAGCTAACTTTTAAGGTGAGCTTTCAGAAAACTATCTCAAGAATTGATCAATTCGGTGTTTCAAATCTGGTAAGACCTCTTTTTCAAACCATGGATTGCGACTCATCCACAATTGATTCCGCGGTGAAGGGTGAACTAACGGGAAATATTGTGGCAAATAATCCTGGTAATTATGAACAACATCCGTTAGTTTCGCCGAACTTTTAAGGTGTAAATAGTGCTTAGTTGCATAACTTCCAACTAGTAACGTCAATTTCAAATTTGGCATGGCTTCTAACAACCGCGGGTGCCATTTTTCAGCAAAACCTTTCCGCGGTGGCAGGTCGCCTGACTTGCCCTTTCCTGGAAAATAAAAATCCATCGGAAGAACCGCAATCTTACCTGAATGGTAAAATTCGTCATGACTAACTCCCATCCAATTGCGAAGCCGGTCGCCGCTTTTGTCATTCCACACGATTTGAGTATCTTGAGCGACCCGTCCTGGAGCCTGACCGACGATCAAAATCCGGGCATCCGCGTCAGCATAATATAACGGATCGATTCCCTTTTTCGTATATTCTTGATTCATTGGATCTGCTTTGATTTCTTCAAAAATCTTTTGAAACTGATCTTCCATTTTTCTCCTCCTAAAATCCTTAATCACCTTTATTATAGGGTAGATTGCAATAAATAACTTGAACAAATTTAATGACGCAGATTAAGCAAAAAGATCTCA
>NZ_JAULLI010000025.1:0-20158 GCF_030518115.1 Ligilactobacillus sp. 110_WCHN | reverse complement strand
TGTATCTTGTTAAATACCAAGTAAGCAGGGCGACAACGCCATAGCCTTTAAAGATTGCGTAACAGGATGCAACAAAGGCAATTACGACAAACAGCGTTTCAATAAAAGATGCTTGTTCAATACAGAAACAATTACCAACCAATTTTTCTAAATCTTCAATCATTCAAAAACCGTCCTTTCTGGTTTTGCTATGTTATGATATACGCATAAAGCAATTTTTTAATTCTTGGAATTATAGAGGCGGGCAAGCCTTTATTATTGCTTTTGTTTTTAATTTGTTTGAAAGTCGTTGCTTCCCTCAACGGCTTTTTTATTTAGATTAATTTTTCATGTTCTTTTAAAAAGTTAATTGCAGTTTCTTTGCCGATTAATTGCATCCCGTCAACGTCTGCAACCGGCAGACCATTGCGAATAAACCTATAAACGGTATCTGTTGAAACTCCTAGCCATTTTGCCATTTCTTTTTTATTTAGGTAAGGCTTGGCATGTTGTTCTTCTTGCCGTGCCTTTTCGATTGCATCCGTTACAGTCGTATAAATATCTTTGCCTAATTCTTCCTTTTGCGTCTGATCTAATACAATTTGAAACATGGTTTAAGCCTCCTTTAAATAACTGGCAAGGGCGCTTTTAAGGCGTTTATCTTGAATGTGATTAATCTGTTCTTGATACCATTCGGGGTTACGCTTGGCGTTATCTCTAAACACCGGCGCCATACTCTTCAAAAAATCATCAATAGCAATCTTCTTCATTTCTTTATTCCTCGCTTTCGTTTGTTACAATTTTGAGCATCCTATCAATGTAATGTGGTTCGCCAAACATGGCTAGCAGCATTTTATTAATCACTTCAATTTTTTCGTTCTCGTTTTTTGCTTGTCCGATTAATTGTTCAAAGTCTTTCAAGTCAATCAGCATTTCAAATAATTGTTTTTGTTTTTTGTTCATAGTGTAATTCTCCTTTGCTTCTTAAATTGCTACTTGTAAAGTTCCACCGCTTAGTAATGCTTTAATTTGTTGGTAATCGGCGTTAAGCGATAGCATTGCAATTACTTTATTTTCTGCTTGTTGGTAGTTTCCTAATTCTTCAACCGTCATGAGTTCGGTAATGGATGCATCCACGCCATAACGCTCTTTTAATTGCTTACAGGTCAAGCCGGTTGCTGTTTTACAAAGCAGATTAGTAAGCATCGAATACGGATGCGGGTACTTATCTTTTAAGCTCCATTCTTTGATTGCATCCGTTAAAGTTTTACGTTTGCGCTTATCTTCAAGCCGTAATGAATGGCGTTGTTGCAATTCTTTACGTGTGGCATAGAATTGCTTCGTTAATTCAAATTTAAAAGCAACTACATTCGGCGTATTTTTCAGCAAAGTAATTAAGAAAGTCGCTTGTTGTTCATTTAGGTGGTAAACCTTTGCTTTACGACCTTTTCCCTGTTTTAATTTCGTCATTTCAAATGACGTTTTTCCAAGTTTTGAAATTTCCGTTAAATGATTTTCAATAAGACATTTAATAGCGTGGTGGCTGTTCTCGCTATATTCCGCAATAACTTCGCTTGTTGTATATGGTTCAGCGGTACTTAATGCGGTAGTTTTAAATACTAATTCGTTCATTGCTTGCATCCTTCTTTTACTGTTCCTTGAGTACGTCTAATTGAGATATAAGCCAACAATTCAATTTATCAAAGGTTGATTTATAAACGTTTGTTTTTTCGCCTTTAAAAATCTTGTCTAGCGTCCAGCGACTTACACCGGTCTCTTTTGCCATTTCTAATACTGAAATATTTAGCTCTCCACGTTTACGTTTAAGAGCTAGAATTTGAGAATTTGTTAGTTTCACAATAACAAAGCTCCCTCCAATCACAAATTCTACTTTTGTAGATAAAAGATATGTTAGTCTACTTTTGTAGAATTGTCAACATAAGTTGAATTTTAACCTAAAAATGTGCTAAATTTGTAGCAGAAACGAGGTACATAAATGAAAAATAGAATACAGGAACTACGAAAACAGAAAGGATTATCACAAAGAGAACTTGCAAAGAAAATCGGGGTATCTTTTCAAAGCATTTCTTTTTACGAACGAGGCGAAAGGACGCCTAAACTTGAAACGTGGATAAAATTAGCAAACTTTTTTAATGTTCCAGTTAGTTACATTCAAGGAACTAGCAATATACGAGATCCACAAGCCTTTGAAAATTATGAATCTTTTTCAAGTAACTTCGATAGTCAAGACGATGTACCAAGAAAAGAATTTAAGGCTTTTAGGCGAGAGAAAAACTTAATGCTACTATATACAATGTTTAATGAATTAATCGAAGGATATTTATATACTCCCGAGGAAATTAAACATTATAAAGATATACTGAACTCTATTGATGATTATAAAATTTATAAAATTAATAGTGATTTAAGTCAATTCTTTACGATGCTTTTAGATGGTATGAATGGCGATGAGCGAACACTAAAAACACTGCATAGTATCTTTGACATCTTAGTTAGAGACGGCTTTACTCCGTTTGACTCGTTCGAATAATCTAGTTAACATTTTTAATATCTCGACTCTCAACTTAAAGAATATTTTCTGCAACACAAAGCGCTATTCCATATAGGTGGATAATCAAATTTTTATAAAACTCCTTGAAACGTTGATATATAGCTGTTTAATGGCGCTTTTATCAATTAAAAAAGCCCCCATTTTGTCCAATTTTGTAAAGTTTTTTAACGGGTCTTGTTCTAACATTTTCATACACTTATCTTTTTTAGTTCTTGGAATTATAAAGGCGGGCAAACCAAGAAAGGAATTTCAAGAAATGACTAAGATTGTTAAGTATCAGAATAAGGATGATGAGACCTGTTATAGTTTTCGTTACTATGCGGGAGTAGACAAGAAAACGGGCAAAAAGCGTTATATCAAGCGCAAAGGTTTTAAAAGATTAGAGGATGCAAAGCAAGAATTACGCAAGATTGATTATGAGGTATCAACGGGGCAATACTTTCATGAGAATATCAAAATGAAGTTCAAAGAGGTTTATGAAGAATGGATACAGCAATACGAAAACACCGTAAAGCATTCAACCTTTTACTATGCAAAGCATAATATCGAATTAAATATACTGCCTTTAATCGGCGATTACTTTGTAGACAAGATAACGCTTAGAGATTGTCAAACGGCAATAAATAAGATTTTCAAAACCAACCCTGCGTCTATATCGCATTATTATAGCTACATGTTCCGCATTCTAGATTATGCAAGGCGATTAGGCATTATTGATACTAACCCGATGAATGACGTTATTAAACCTAAGTACCGAGGAAAGAGCAAAACAAACACTCGCAAGTTTTACTCAAGAGATGAATTAAACCAATTCCTTGATACAGCTAAGAAAGCACCAATTAAGCTATATGCTTTCTTTCGGTTGCTTGCATGTAGTGGGATGAGGGTAGGCGAGCAGCTTGCCTTAACGTGGAATGATGTAAGTTTTATCACGGATGCTATTAGTATCAATAAAACGACCGCTCATATTGAAAAGGGCGCTCAAACAATTCAATCAACGAAAACAAAAGCTAGTAACCGAGTGATTTCGATTGATAAAGAAACAATGAGCGTTTTGAAAGAATGGAAAGCAGAGCAATCAAAGTTAATCGGAACGCAACAAAATCATCAGCTTGTATTTTCTAACAGGAAGAATAAAACTATTGCTGATAGTGTTGTTAGAAAATGGTGTATTGCAATCTGTAAGGCATCCGGACTTAAACCAATTAAATTACACGGTTTTCGGCACACTCACGCATCCCTATTACTTGAAAGTGGGATGCCGATAAAAGAGGTTCAAGCCCGATTAGGTCATTCCAACGTTGATACAACTTTGAATATCTATGCTCACGTAACAAGAAAGGATATTGACACCGGGGAGCAGTTTGCTAATTACCTCAATGGAGACCCTAAGAGAGACCCCGAGAGAATGCAACCATTAAAGAAAGCCTATAAATAAAGGCCTGAGCGTCTTTATGATTTATCTAACATGGACAAGAACCTTTAAAATGGGGATTTAAAGAAGCTGCGGCGTAAGTCACAGCTCCTTTTTTAAGTCATTTTATTTGAATTTCAATTAAAATGAATCTATCATAAGAATAGATGATGAATAAAGGCTTAACTATAAGCCTAAAAAGATAAAAATTGATGATTCTTCGCTTCAATAATGAGGCGGAGTTTTTTGTCGGTTGGTTTAATGTATCGGAGGGTTAAAAATGGCTGAATTAAAATGTTTAGTATTTAAAAATGATGATCTGGATTTTCTAAAAAAACAATATCCGGGAATTTATGGCATTCTTGGACCGAAGTTAGCAGATTATGATGGAAGTCAACAAGTATGGCGAAGCGGTTCGGAAGATGAGTATCAAGAACTATGGAATCGATTCACATATGAAATTGCCAATGCAACTGATTCAACAGGAAAAATAAGCGAAGATGGATTACGATTACGTCATATGTGGGATCAGGCGTAAAAAATGGTCGAGATTTTTCTCGACCATTTTTGTTTTAATTAAAGATTGTGTGCAATTTTGGTTTTGAAAAGAGTCCAATTCTAATCTTTTAGATAATAGCCGAATTAAATTTTTATAAATGGAACGTAAATGAAAATCTAATAATGAAAACTAATTGAAAAATAAATGGTGTCTTAAATTTAGTTATACGGTATACTATAGTTATTAGTTTTGATAAAGTAAGGAGTAGCAAAATGGAGTCAAAGGATAAAAACATTAAGTTAAAACGTTCCATGTCTGCTGGCCAACTTGAAATGATTTCATTAGGTGGGGCCATTGGGGTTGGATTGTTTATGGGTTCAACTTCAACGATCAAGTGGACGGGACCGTCAGTTATTTTAGCCTATGCCCTGGTGGGGGTATTGTTATACGTTATCATGCGGGCCTTAGGGGAAATGTTATATGTTAACCCGGGGACCGGATCATTTGCAAGCTTTGCAACGGAATATGTTCATCCGCTTGCCGGTTATTTGGCAGAGTGGTCAAACGTAATTGAATATATCATTGTTGGAATGAGTGAAGTAGTTGCGGCGACGGAATACTTAAATTACTGGTGGCCGCATTTGCCAGACTGGATTGCCGGGTTGGTTGTCATTGCTTTCCTTACTTTAGCCAATTTGGTTTCAGCTAAAACATACGGGACATTGGAATTTTATTTCTCAATGATTAAAGTTGTAACCATTATTTTAATGATTATTCTGGGCCTTTTGATCATTGTCTTTGGAATTGGTCATCACGGAATTCCGATTGGGCTCCATAACTTGTGGAGCAATGGCGGTTTCTTTACGGGTGGATTTAAAGGATTTATGTTTGCCCTGGCAATCGTTGTTGGTTCGTACCAGGGAATCGAGTTACTTGGAATTTCGGCTGGTGAAGCCAAGGAGCCGCAAAAGGCAATTGTTAAGTCAGTTAAATCGGTTATCTGGCGAATCTTAATTTTCTATGTTGGCGCAATTTTTGTGATTGTTACGATTTATCCGTGGAATAAGTTAGGTTCGATCGGATCACCATTCGTTGAAACCTTTGCGAAGATTGGAATTACGAGTGCTGCCGGAATCATTAACTTTGTTGTATTAACAGCCGCAATGTCAGGGGCGAACTCTGGAATTTATAGTTCAAGTCGGATGTTATTTAAGTTAGCCCATGAAGGTGATGCGCCAAAGGTACTAGGTAAATTATCAAAGCGGAAAGTGCCAAATCTTGCAATTTTAGCAATTTCAGGTGGAATTTTACTCGGATTCGTGTTAAACACAATCATGGCAACTTTGAACAAGTCAACGGCAAACCTTTTTGTAATTATTTTTAGTTCAAGTGTTCTTCCCGGAATGGTTCCGTGGTTAGTAATTTTACTTGCTGAATTGCGGTTTCGAAAGAATAGTCCAGATATTATGAAGGACCATCCGTTTAAGTTACCATTATATCCACTTTCAAATTACCTTGCATTGATCTCAATGTTGATTATTGTAATCTTTATGTTCATTAATCCGGACACGCGGATCTCAGTATCTGTGGGAGCAGTGCTCTTGATTATCTTGACGGTTGTTTACATTTGCCGTCATGGATTAAGGAATCCAAATAAATAGAACTTAAAAGACTGCTGAAGAGCAGTCTTTTTATTTTACCACAAAAAATTTTGAAAAAAGTTGTTGACAAACCGAATCAGATTTAATAAACTTAATACTGTTGTTTGAAAGACATGGAGGATTACCCAAGTCTGGCTGAAGGGAACGGTCTTGAAAACCGTCAGGTCGGGGCAACTCGGCGCGGGAGTTCGAATCTCCCATCCTCCTTTTTTATGAGTCATATGGTTTATTAGAACTGCTAGAAACGCCTTGAAATGGGCGTTTTTATTTTTTATAAACCATATGTTTTTACATGTTTTGAGAATTTTTGAGAACACTTTGAGAACACTCTCCCAGTTTTTCTAAACTATTTGATACCAAATCATCAGTTCGAGTTTTAAATTCGTCAATCAAGTATGAGTAGGTTCGAGTAGTGGTTGTCACGTCCGAATGACCTAATCTTTTCGCAATTGCATAGATATCAATTCCTTCTGATAATAAATAAGCCACATGAGTATGTCTGAGACTATGAAAATGAAATCCTTGTTTATTTATATTTAATTCGGATAAAGCTTTCTTGAGAACGTGATTTACACCATTGGAAGTGGGTACTTGGCCACGATTATTAGCGAAAACCATATCGTATCCATTGGGTTTTAGTTCTGCTAAAATGTCTAACAATCTTTGATTAACTCGAATGATTCGATTACTCGATTCATTCTTAGTGGGTTTAAATCTGCGATATGTTTCATACCATGCCTTATTGATTGTGATAGTTTTGAATATAAAATTAATATCTTTCCAGGTTAATGCTTGAATTTCACCTAAACGTGCACCAGTATAGATTGCCGTTAAAATCATATAGCTGGATGTATGCTTAGGATTTAAATTTCCAATTAAGTAATTGCATAGGTGTTGTAATTCATCGATATTCAAATAATCCACTTTCCGAGTTTTATTTTTATCAAAGACTAAACTCACGCCATCAATAAAATCGCGTTTTATATCGCCGTCATAAATTGCCTCCTTTACACAAGCGTGATAGAGCGAATGATACTTGCTAACAGTCGATTTAGCATGATTTTTGCCATATTCATTCAGGAAGATTCGATACCTTTTACGGTCAATTGCACCGATTGGATCCTGGAGATAATTATGCAAAACGTTGTATGCTTGTTTATATGTTAGTTTTGTTCTTTCGCTAACGTTCATCTCTTTAAACAATTCAAACCAATTCCAAAAATACTTATCAAACGGAGTATCAGCATTGATGATTGGTCGTCCATTGTTTAGGTCATTCTGCATTTCTGTTGCCCATTCACTTGCTTCGCGCTTAGTACTAAACCCAGATAAACTTTTAGAATGTCTTTTATGGTTATTGTCATAATAATAAACCTTTGCTTGCCAATAATTCCCACGTTTTCTAATACTTGCCAAAATGTCATCTCCTTTATGTTATAATCAAAAAAGGGTGTAATATCCCTATAATGCTTTGATACGAACCACTACTCTAAACTTTGGCGAGGGAGGAATAGTGGTTTTGTTTTATATAAGATTATTATTCGTTTCCGTTATTTTGATAATCTGTCACGTATTTAGCGACATTTGATTTTGAAACTTTTGGAATATTATTTTTATCTACATGCGCATATCCAACAGTTGAATAATCATCGTTGTTTTCAGCTTCAACTTTGATATTGACGCCGTCATATTTTTTGTAATTCATTTTAGAAAGAGCCTTACATACACTTGCAATAGCTTGGTCAATATCCGATTTATCAACTGAAAGAACGCTATCGTTTAATTTTACGATGACTGAACCGCCTGTTGAATAATCGTATCCAGTAACTTCAACCTTTGCACCCACGTTATCATCATCAAATTGAGTCTCAACACGTTGTTTTACATTCTTTTGAGAGATAACAGTGGGGTGAGTTTGACGATACTTTGCGACTTGTTCTTGGTGTTCGGCATGGTTTTGATACATAACACCTCCAAATCCAATAATTAAAGCAAGAATCATAGAGCCATAAGCTAGTTTCTTAACTTTATCTACTGGTTTGTATTTATCAATGATTAAATAAATCACAATGATAGAAACAATTCCGAGAACAATGGCATTGAAACTAGCTATTAATCCAAGAACGGCTCCAAAAATCATCCCTGAAAGTCCATTAGCTAATCCAATGATTGCAAATAAAATAGTGATGATTTCTACACGTTGTTTGTAGAAAATGCAACCAAGAATTAAAGCAATAATGATTGCAGCTATTTGAAATAGCATTTTTTTGTCTTTCTTGTTCATACAAGGCCTCCGAAAATATAAATGATTCTTACACCTTTTTGCTAGCTTTTAACGTCATCAAGGTTTGGACAAAAAACTATTTTTTAGTTTCTTCACGCAAATTCGGATCAGATACATTAAAATTAAAAATGAATTTATTGAGTCTTTTATTAAAATTTCTTTCCAAATCAGGGTTATAGTTCAAATTAAATTTCTCATCAAAAGCAAGTAAGGTTTCATGAACTATTTGTCTTGTTAACCCCCAGTTAATATATGTTGGGAAGATATCCTTATGATTGTTAAATCCGCCAACAATGTTTTTAAATGTTTCATCGTTAATGTCAGTAGTAATAATTCTGAATGAAGAATCTCCATCTCTTAAATTTTTAAAAAACTTATTGATTTTATGATCGACATGAGCTCCTCCGTCTTCATTAGCCATAAAACGTATGAGATTTTCTCGCGATAAATCTGTATAAGAATATCTAAGAATTGGTTGTCTGAGCCAACGATTAAACTTCATTTTATGATATCTAACATTAGGATTAAATAACATGGTATCAAAGTATTTCATAGTTTTAGAATATCTAGGAAGGCGTGTGAATACCAAAGCTCCATAATTTATGCAATCATGTTCTGTAAATTTAGGAGTAAAAGAAGGTAATTCAATCTTTCTTGCAATTCCTAATTGTTTTAAAATACAATTAGAGTTATAAAATAGAGTTCGAAGAGTCACGCTTGAACGATTAATCGCTGAAAATTCTCCACTATCATATCTTTCAGCATCGCTTTTCAAGTCGTTGAGAGCCCACAATAAGCGGTCTTGGAATTCTTTTCTTTTATTTTTTCGTAATTCTTTCTCTTTTAATTGAGGTGATATAATGACCACTCCTAACAATGATTATGATGTAGTATCACACAGTTATCTGCATAAAGTAGATAAATTAGATGATAATGTTTATTCTGTCGGGGATGCAGCAATGATGTACGGTAATTATGATCCAATAGAATTAACAGTTTCAGATATTAAACACCTAATAAAAGGTGGGGCGCTAATAGATTTATCTGATGGGGAATATATCCATGCATTTAAACTATCAGATAAAGCTAAAACTGAATTTCAGAAAACGATTCAATAGTCGATACATGCTATCGACTATTTTTTATAACCTTTCCAATCACTTTAATCTCATCAGCAGGATAAATCATTGGGTCATACTTTTCGTTGATTGAAACCAATTTAATTTTGCCATTCTCACGATAAAGTTTCTTACAAGTAACTCCTTCATCTCTTATAGTTACAACAACGATTTGTCCGTCGTAATCAGGAACAGGCTGGTGATGAACGAACTGCTTTGAGCCTTTAGGTAAATCAGGTTCCATGGAATCACCAGCAATAGTAATCACTTCATCAGCACCGCGGGGGATTTCATCACGACTGACAACTAATTGTTGTTGCAAAGCATCTTCGCTGTCGCCGTCAATTGGCAAACCGGCAGCAGTTGAACGTCCTGTGGTGATATATGTAGTATTTTCATCATTAATGTTGTTTTGCTCATTTAGTTGTGTTTGAGCATATGTATAAACTTTGTGCTGACGGGATGCATCCAATTGGTTGTAAATAGGGAGAATGTCTTTGACATGATCATCGACGTCATATCCCATTAACCATGCTTCACTAACATTCAAAGCTTTTGCTAAAGAATAAATTTTGTCTTGTTTAGCTTCGTATTTTCCTTTCAGGTAATCTGAAATTGAATTTCTTCCTATATGAGCTCTCCTTGAGAGTTCGGACTGTGACATTCCGCTCCTATCAAGAGCCTCTTTTAATCTGTCTTTAAAATTACTGTTCATTTTTCTTAACACCTTTCACAATGTTGATTTTATCACAATGAATCACACTTTTAAATATTTTTGTTCAAAAAAATGTACAAAAACTGTTGACAGAGATTAACAAAGGATATAACATATAGTTGTTCGGTTAACCGAACAGAAAGGAGGGAATGTTTTGGAGAGAAAGTACGATTATTCGTTGTTGGAAAATCGTATGAGAGAAATGCGATATTCTCAAAGTCAGTTAGCGAAAGATGTTCCTATGAGTAGAACTGCTTTGAATATCAAACTTAACGGTCATAATGGATTTACTCAAAAGGAAATCAAACGAATTGCAGAACTGTTGCATATCACACCTACTGAAATCGGTAGTTATTTTTTTAAACTTAATGTACAGAAAACTGTACATAGTTAGAAAGGATTCAATATGCGAGACAAAATCAGAAATATCTTAGACGTGATTGGCTTTATTCTGATAATCATAGCTTGGTTAGCCTTGATAGCGTTAGCTACCGCATTTGGAGTATGGCTAGGATACGCTATTTTTCATTTGATTAGTACGAAAGGTTAGAAAGGAGTTTTAAATGCATCAATTACCATTTAACCCATTTACATTAGTTAATCAAATTCTTTGGTCATTTATTTGCACACTTCCTGTAAGTGCAATCTTAGGCTCTGCAATGGACAAGATGTATGAACACGGCAGAAAAAAAGAGCCATATGAAAAAACATGGCTCAAATACAAAATTTTGATTGGTGTATCCGTATTTGTTGAAGCATTTCTTATGAACATGTTCCACTTTGTTGGCTATTAGTGCCAATTTGGATTTCTAGAATGGCTTGTCTAATATCAGCAACTAATTCAGCAATTCTTTTACTAAGAATTAGTTGAAAGGTTTCGGAAGTTAAGGGATCAATGTTTCCTAGAGTCGACTGAATTAAATCTTTGTGAGTAATGTCATTTTCAAAAGCGCTAATTATTTTGAGAGCACTAGGCAAATATGTTACTAAATTTATTTTTGCTTTTTGCCATTCATCAGAGAATTGATGATTTAAATAATTTTCGGCAGTTAATGGCGAGCATTCAAGTTGAACTTGGTGCGCAAAATCGCTCAGAGCATTCTCGATGTTACTGATAAGTGACGAGTAAATTTTGGTGGTTTGGTTGAAACGTTTCATTTCAATTTCGTGTTTGTGATTTTCAATAAATTCATCACGTTTATTGTTTTCGATAAGTTTTTGAATTTCATTATTTTGCTCATTAATACTTTTTTGAGTTTGGGCTTGTAGGTCAGCTTGTTTCATTTGATTATCGAGTAATTTATCTTGGAGTTCATTTTGACGTTTCTTTATTTTAAAACTTTGATATGCAATCCAGATATTAACTCCTGCCCACGCTGCGACAACGATAACACCAAACCAAAAAGTCCACGGATTATTAATATTAAAACTCATTTAAACACCTCCGAAAGGTATTTTATCAGAAAGGAAGATCGTAATGAATCAACTACAAAACTTTAATTTTAATGGTGCTCAAGTACGAGCATTAACAATCGATAATGAACCTTACTTTGTGGGTAAGGATGTTGCTGAAATTCTTGGATATAAGAATTCGAGAAAAGCATTGAAAGATCATGTTGATGATGAAGATAAGGGGGTAACAAAATGTGACACCCTTGGAGGAAAGCAAAAGTTGACTGTCATCAATGAATCAGGTCTCTACTCATTAATTATCAGTTCCAAACTTCCAAGTGCAAAACAATTCAAACATTGGGTGACAAGTGAAGTTCTTCCTGCAATTCGCAAACACGGTGCTTATATGACAGACCAGAAAGCATTTGATGTTGTTCATAACAAAAACGGTTTAATCGATTTGCTACAACAAGCAGCTGATCAATTACAACAAAAAGATATTCAAATTGCTGAAATGAAGCCTAAAGCATTATTTGCGGATGCAATCACCGAAAGCGATACGTCAATTTTAGTTGGTGATCTTGCTAAAATCTTACGCCAAAACGGAATTGAGATTGGTGCACGGCGATTATTCAAATGGTTGCGAAAAAATCATTATTTGATTTCACGCCGTGGTTCAGATTATAACTCACCAACTCAACGCAGTATGGAAATGGGATTATTTGAAATCAAAGAATCATCGCATATCAATGGCAATGGAGTGAACGTCATTACTAAGACACCGAAAGTAACAGGCAAAGGACAACAATATTTCGTTAATAAGTTCTTAGAAATGGAAGCTTAGAAAGGAAGATTGCAATGGATAAATACACTGTACAAGTAACTTATGAAGTACCAGCAGAAATACTAAAAAAATTCATTCAAAATTTACCTCTCAACAACACAGTAGCAAATATTTTTGTCGCAAAAAAAGAAGAACCGACAAAATTATCGGCTCTTCTTGGCAATGAAAATTAATTCATATTTTTGAGATGAGAGTAAAAAATATCGACCATGTTATTAACATCTTTGGTCTGAATTGTCTTAAATATGCTTCCACCACCGTTTAAACCATTCATACCATTTGGGACGGCTTGCGTATCTTTTTTTAAACTCGACAAAGCATTCAAATAACTACATGTTAATTCGACAGCAAGCTCTTTGTCATTTTTGCTCATAATCTCACCTCCTTTCGTAAGGAGATAAACAAATTATATCAGAAAGGGATGTCTTAAATGTCATTAACCTTTGAACTTCCTGAAAAGCAAATTAAAACCATGATTCAAAGTTCGATTGATTCCATGGTTGATGAATCACTCGACGGGAAGACATGGACGATTGATGAATTTCGCAAAAATTGTTGTGCGAATAAGTCAGCAGAATGGGTCAGAAGATTCATCTTCTTGAAATTCAGCGATGAGATTGATTATCGCAATTATGGTTGGGTCATTAATCCAAAAGGCGGACGTGGGAGAAAACAAATTATTTTCGCCAAGCCCGCAAGTGAATGGATGGAAGAGAATCGCAGACGAATTAATTGGGATTCAAAGATATAGAGGAGATAACGATGAAGAAACTTTTGTACAAATTAAACTGGATCACTGCTGAGTGCATCCTAATCACAATCATGCTTATGGCATTCAGCAATGGAATTTTGATTTCGCCATGGATTCCATTGACTGCGATTGCGATATATCTAGCTCATTGGACTTATAAAGCATATATGGAAGGGTGGTTTGAAACATATGGAAAAGACGCAAAGCCGCTTAAGCGAGTTCATGCCAATCGACCTGCAAAAACAGTATTTTCAAGACGGGTTAAGCAAGATAATCGGCAAGTTAAACAAGCATAAACAACGCTTGTTGCTAAGAACATTAATTGCGGTGGAAGATGAACCATTTCTTTCAATTGCAATGAGCCAGAAGAAAGGATGCTTATGAAACACGTATTAAGTCAAATGGCACAAGAAAGAATTGCAAACTCAGTCATTCAAGTGTTAGCAGATAATAACTGCACACTTGCTAACTATGAAGAAATTCATGAACTTGTGATTAAACATTATAAAAATAATGCTTTGTTACCTAATTTTGATGCCAGCGGTAATTATACTGAGAACTATTTTCATAGTCATTAAGACTAGATAGGATGCTTCAGATTTATTCATTGATTAGATAGGAGAAGAATATGAAAAAAAGTGAGATGACCACGAGCATTGGCTGTTTAGCGGTAGCAATGACGGTTCAAGGCGTTATCGAATTAATCTTTTTTATAGCGTGGTTGATATGGCGAAACAAAATAACACTATTCCTTTTAGGAACAGGAACAGTGTTATTAGTTGTTCTAGTGATTATATGGTTTGTCATGCTTCATTCTGTTAAGAAAAAGATTATAAATCAATTTTGTTCCAAAAAGAAAGGATTTTGAAATGAAAGATAAAAAAAGACCGCTAAAGCGGCCCAAAACGAAAATTGTTTTGAATGTTGAAAACGACAAAAAATCTGTAAAGCAACTTAGTGAATGTTCAAAAAAAGAAAGTTTTGAAAAATCCGTAGAAGAATATTTCATAGATGATTTTAGATTCTAATTTTTATTGACGAACATTGCTTTCAAGACATCGTGGATCAATCTCCGAGAATAATAGTTTGATATTTTAGCACTCACAAATTCGCTTTTGGTATTGGCTAAATCAAGCTCATCTTTAATTTCCTTTTTCGATTGTTCCGAATTTAGCTCACTTGAAAGGTTACTAACAACATCGTTGAATAAAGATTCAAATTTTTCATCATTCAATATTGTCACCTCCTTTCAAAAGGAGATAGTTAAATTTTATTAGATTGGTACTAAAAATTAGAGAGGGGATTAAAGATGGATGCAGTGATGAAAACGACAGTCAGGAAATTTATTCTTGATTTTTCTAATAAAAAAAGAAGTGCTGTTAATGCATTGGCACTTGCAGCACTTCTAAAAGCCTATGAAACTATTTAAAATTTACCGCTATTATGTCACTAGCTTTAATGTCAATGGTGTTATTTCCAATAAATTTCACTTCATATTTGCCGTTAATAGTGAATTTTTCTGGAAAAAAAGAAAAGATTAGAAAGGGGAAACGTTTTGAAAAACAAAAAAAGCTTCAAAGAGAAGCTTGATGAATTAAATTTCAGTTTTACATGGGACATCTTAATTCCAGTGATTGTTTCAGTGATAGCTTCACTTATTATCCAAGCATTTTGGAAATAGAATGCCAGATCCAAGGAGCGAAATGCTGTGTAACTAATGCAGTTAAAAATGCAACGATGATTGGAATGAGAATGCTACGAAACAAGATACTTTTAAAACTTTCCCAACGATGCTCGAAGAAATGCAAACCGTCATCGGTTATGTAATAGGAATCGTAAATAATGATTCCCATGGAATTTGTTTTCCCCTGCATTGACCCTAGAACGATAAGATGCTCATTTCGTAACTTTTTAATGTAGTAGTTGTTTTCGGGATATTGAGGAACAAGTTCAAAGGGAACGTATCCATTATGTTTCTTAGCAATTCGAATTAATTGTCTGAGCGTTTTTCGCTCTTTACGCAAAGTCTCCATAGTAACACCTCCAAGAAGATATTTTATCAGAAAAGAAAGGATGCAAGCAGAATGATTAATACAGTTGCACTAACCGGCAGAATGACAAAAGATCCTGATTTGAAGTATACACAATCAGGTAAGGCGGTCGCTACGTTCTCACTAGCGGTTGATCGGAACTTCAAAGATAACAATGGCAATAAAATTACTGATTTCCCACGGTGCGTGATTTGGGGTAAGAATGCAGAAAACTTAGCCAATTACACTCACAAAGGTTCGCTGATTGGCGTTACCGGAATGGTTGCTACTCGTACATTTGAAGACAAGAACGGTCAGAAACGCTTTGCATGCGAAATCAACGTTGAACACTTCACTTTGTTAGAGAAGAAACAACAAGGTCCAAGTCAACAAACTAACCAAAACAACGGTTATCAAAATCGGCAAAATGTGAATAATAACCAATTCAATAATCAGAGCAACGATCCATTCGGAAATGGCGCTCCTGACATTGGATATGATGACTTACCGTTTTAGGAGGTGTGAGCAATGAACGGTAGTTATTACGCAGTTATCCCTGCAAAGGTTCTATATGATAAAGATTTGTTGAAATATCCGAAATCAATTTTGCTTTACGGACATATCGCAAATTTATCAAATCAAAAAGGATATTGTTGGGCAACAAATAAATATTTTATGGAACAGTTAGGTGTTAAATCTGCAACAACGATAACCGATTATCTTAATCTGCTAGTCCATAAAGGTTTCATCAAAAAGGAGAATATTTACAAAGAAGGAACGAAGCAAATCGAAAAAAGAGTTATTTCGATAGATACTGGTACCCCTATACCGCCGGACTGTAATACCCCTACCACAGTGGACTGTAATACCCCTATACCGCCAGACTGTAAAGAGAATATTACAAGTATTAATAATACAAGTAAGAATAAGTTAGGGTGTTATGTCGAAGAATTCTATGAAAATAATATCGGCATGATTAGCCCGTTTATTAGAGATGAAATCCGATATGAAATTGAGGACTGGAACAAAATAAATGCAAATGAAGCAGGAAAAATTATTGTTGAAGCTTTAAAAAATGCAATTGGTGCTCAAGCGAGAAACAAATGGAAATACGCTAGATCGGTTTTAAATTCATGGAAAGAGAAAAATATTAAATCTCTGTCTGATATTCAAGCAAATGATCGGCAACACCAATGTGAGATTCAAGCAAGGTATAGTCGCAAGAATTATGGACGAAAACCTGTTGAAGAAAAGATTCCCGATTGGAATAATCAACAAACGCCAAAATCAAATAATAAAGATAATGCCGATATTAAAAACCTCATCGATAAAATTAATAAAAAAACTAATAGCAAGGATGAACAGCATGGATAACCTTGAGAAATGTACAGCTGAGATTCAGTTGAATTTAAAGCGTGTTAAGAAAGTTCCAGATGACATGAGCAAGATTAAGTGCTTAGGAGATTTGATTGCGGATGCGGCACTCTTGATTGAATATGCATCCACAAGACAACGGAATTTGATTCGCTCATATACTCGGGTTGAATAAAGCACATATAAGAGCTTTAGAACGCATTTAAGCAAAAATAAGAGTAATTATACTCAATTAAAATAAAAATCGCTCACATATGAAATTAACGAGCGATAAAGGAGAATGACAAATGGAAGCATACCCAACAACAGCAGAAGAAAAAATTCAAACAGCAATTAAATTTTTAAGCCGTCCAGTAAGTCAGTTATCTGAAAATGATTTAACGGCAGTTCGCATGTACTTAGAAGGTGTCGTAAAAGAAAAGAAATCACGGTATCGATTGTTTGCAAATTATGCAGGTAAGAACGAGAAGGTCATCGTTGCAGATATTGAAAGAGATCCTTCTGATGTAGACCTGATTGATACACGAAATGCAGACATGTTTGAAGAATATAGTTTATTTACTCAAAGTGAAATCGACACTTTAAAAAAGAACGTTGATTATATCGACTGGGACAACATCGTTTGTGTACTCCAAGTTGAAGAAGAATTAGGAGATGTTGATTATTAAATTCGTGTTTGATATTGAACCAGTCCAACAAATCAGGCCACGCGCACGCAGACTGCGGGACAAGGTCATCATGTATGATTCGAAAGCGGTCAAAGTATTCAAACGGAGAATTGGCAGACTTGCTCATCAAATGATGAAGGAAACGGGATGCGTCCGCTATGAAGGCAAACCATTGACGGTCGATGTTTGGTTCTTTAGACCGGTTCAAGAAAAGATCAGTAAAAAAGAAAAAGCAAGGCGTATTCGTGGCACAGTATTACCAATCGTTAAACCTGATTGTGATAACTATATTAAAAGCTTTTTAGACGGAATGAACGGTATTGTTTGGAAAGATGACGCATTGATTACTGATATATTTGCTCACAAACGATATAGCGATAAACCACGAATTGAAATCACGATCATGGAAACGGAGGCGTACTAAGTGATTGAAGAATGGAAAGTAATTAAGAAAATGCCCGGATATGAAGTCAGCAACATGGGAAATGTAAGGGATGCAAAAACTAAGAAAGAAGTTCGTCAAGTTGTATCAAACGGTAAAATGGCCGCTGCGTTTAAATTGAAAAACCATAAAGTGCGAAAGCTGAGAGTGCCACTGTTAGTTGCCCAAGCATTTATCCCTAATCCGTATGATCTTTCATTTGCTCGCAACAAAGACGGTGATATTTACAACAATTGTGTTGATAACGTTGAATGGTGTCGCCAGAATCGTGCAGTTAGATCACCGCGCGCCGGTACGGTTTATGTTGTCACTGAACCGAATGGTGAACAAACAATGTATCCGTTCTTAGCTGATATTTGCAAAAAATATCAAATTCAAAGTCATCCTACATTGGAAAAACTACAAAACATTTTGAAGGAGCAAGGAATCAAGGTTCAACGATTATCAGCTGATGAAACATTTGTAACACGTGATAAATCACGTACTGAAATGATTCACAAAGAAATCGATAGGTTCTTGGATCATGTTGTTCACAAATATGGCAAAGATTGGTATACCATTCCGGTTGATGTCTTAGCTAAGAACGACAGCTTTGTTGCTGCTCACTACAAATTTATTAAAACAGTTTTTTAATGCACTAGATTTAACAGCTGTCAAAGGCTGTTGGATCATAGCTGTACCTGTCAGAACGGCGAATAATTGTTATTACTCCTCTTATTTGGTTTTTGAAACAGAGATATACATGTACGGTTAATCAATCTGGCAGAGTCCTGTTAATGGGTGTTGCGGAGTTCGAGTCTCCGGCAGGGCTTTGCGACCTACTGAGATACTAGGTTGCGAAATTTAATTTTAGGAGATGAATCATCTCCAGAAAAAGTCTTTCACTCGTATCTCAACCTTTTAAAAATACTCCAATCTAGTAGTTGTCAAAGGCTACTAGATCATTGCAGGCCATGGTGTGCCTGCTAAAAAAAACACGCCAGTCTAATACATCGTGGTTGGGGATGCACCACACAAAAATAAAACAGAAGAGAGATGAAACTCTCCTGTTGCTCATTCTTATTGCATCCCACAACGGATATTGGGTCATCAACCTTTAAGCCGGCAGAATGTTTAGGAGTGCGAATAGTCTGCAAGAAATGAAATTTAAAAATCGAAAGTGAAGTGAAAAAGCAACTCTTATTCAATATTAATCAGCACTCAAGCGACAATTTAATAAACTTTCAAAATGATACGAGAGCCTGCTAGTTGTCAAAGGCTAGCAGGTTATTCCAGGGAGCAATTCCTGGAACCTATTCATACTAACCTATTTGTCTTTTTCGACTTGTCAGCTTTCATCGGCTGGCAAGCCTTTGGCAAGAACAATGGATGCTGGAGTTCAAGCCATACAAAAAATAAAATTACGTTTTTAAACAACCAATGCATCCGAAACATTTGTCATTGGACGTCTGCCTTGGAGCGGTGGACGTTATGCTCTGAATGGTTAATTAGGGTTCGATTCCCTATCAGAGCTTTGTTAGCTAACAGAAACTGATATGAATGGAGAATAAACATGGAAAAGCAAGAAATTGCAAATCAATTGCAACAAGAATTTCAAGGCGAAAAATATCACATTGAAGTCGCTGTGGTTCTTGACAGCTTAGTTTTAAAAGTTGAAAAGGAAACGGTGTGCTGGTTTAAGGATTGTAGAACAAATGAATTTCACGTCTTTTGTGATCCCAGCGAATATCTTGAATGGATGTTAGAAAATAATTTGTTGCTTAATTTTTATAAACGGGGAAAGGAATTGTTGGAAGAAAACGCTAAAAGATACACAGTGGAAGTCTTAAAAGAAAAAGATTCTAGTCCCTTTGAAGCACGTTATCTTGGCTTTGACTATCGTTTTGACGCTCCATATTTCAGCAATGAATATGCAAAGCAAGAGTTCACTGAAAAACAAATTGAAGAGCTCAAAAAGCGAGATGACATTGCAATTGATTGGGATAAGGCAGAATTGGAGGAAGTGTACGATGCCGAATAAGAGAAAACTAGAGGACAATCTTAACAAAGTTTTTGATTGCAAAGATATTCACGTTCATGAAATGCGAGATATTGATGACAGTAAACTAACTCAATTATTAATTACCAATTCAAACTTTAGTTTGAGAATGCAATTCGTAAAAAAGAAAGGAGACGTTTTTGCGCCAATTATGACTTATCCAAAGATTAGCATGGCTAATCTCGGAAAGGCTATTGATTACATTGAGAAATATTTTGACGAAAGAGGTTAAAGAGTAAATGAATAATCGTTGGAGGAGAATTGTGAAATTAGATAACTCGAATTATGAGGGTTGTGCAAAAACGGAGAGTTCAATAATGGTTTTTAATTCCGTATTTTGGGGAACTGTAGCACTTGATAATCGTACGGAATGTCGA